>CASEBP010000042.1 GCA_949285275.1 uncultured Oscillospiraceae bacterium
GCCGTTCGTGTCCCGCGGGCTGGTCGAATCGGTCGTGCAGGCGACCTTCGACGCCGTCGAGGGGTATGCAAAACTGCAGCTGGATAAGCTGGCAGCGAGAACCGGGGAATAAAACAGCATCTAATTAAAAAAACAGGGCCGCAGCTTAGCTGCGGCCCTGTTGGATTGCGTGGGGTTACTTGGCCAGGAAGTTGAGAGCGCAACGGGTCATAATTTCGACGGTGGTTGCAAGGGACCCTTCGTCGGGGTTGAGATTGCCGTTGTGCAGAGGGTAAACCTCGGCGCCGGGGGAGAGGATGCCGCTCCAGAAATAGACGCAGGGGACCTTCTCGCAGTAGTAGGAGAAGTCCTCGCCGCCGAGAGCGGAGTTCTCGGGAATGACGGTATTCTCCTCGCCGACGACCTCCTTGATCGTTTCAAGGACCAGCGGGAACAGCTCGTGGTTGTTGACAGTGGGGGAGTAGCCGCGGAAGTACTCCAGCTCACCGGTAGCGCCCATGCCGGTGCAAACCCCTTCAACGATAGCGCGAATCCGCTCCTCCATCTTGTTGCGGACCTCGGGGTTGAGGTTGCGGCAGGTGCCTTCGAGCTTGACGGTATCGGCAATGACGTTGTAGCGAGCGCCGCCGTGGATGGTGCCGATGGTGACAACGGCCGAATCGAGCGGGCTGACCCGGCGAGAGACGATGGTCTGGAGCGCCGAGATGACCTGCGCGGCAGCCGTGATAGCGTCGATGCCGCTCTCCGGGGCGGAGCCGTGGCTCGACTTACCGTGGATGGTGATATGGAAACGGTCGGACGAGGCCATCATCGCGCCGTCACGGATCGCGACCTTGCCGGACGGATAATAGGGCCAGATGTGCTGGCCGAACATAGCGTCAACCTTGGGGTTTTCCAGAACGCCGTCGGCGATCATTTTCAGGGCGCCGCAGTTGAGGACGTCTTCCTCGGCGGGCTGGAAGACCAGCTTGACGCAGCCGGAAAACTGATCGCGGATGTCGCAGAGAACCCGGGCGACCCCGAGCAGACCGGCGGTATGCATGTCATGTCCGCAGGCATGGCAGACGCCTTCGTTTTCGGAGGAGAAGGGAAGGCCGGTCGACTCAACGATCGGCAGCGCATCGAAGTCGGCGCGCAGTGCAACGCACTTGCCGGGGCGTGCACCCTCGATGACAGCGACAACGCCGTTTTCTCCCACGCCGGTGCGGGGTTCGAGGCCCATCGCGCGCAACTGCTTAGCGATGTACGCGGCGGTCTGTACCTCCTGATGGCTGAGCTCGGGGTGCTGATGGAGATAGCGGCGATCAGCGATAATCTGGTCAAAATGCTTCTGAATCAAGGCTTGAAGCTGCATACGATACATCCACCTTTCTATAATTCCGTCGTATTCACAAATCGGGGTATTGCAGGACGTTACCTTCATTTTATCTTATCTTGGGCGTAAGGTCAATTCCTTGGGACAAAACAAAGGCAAAAAGTGGGTTTTTAACAAAATCCTCACATCTGGCCGCCGGATGGGCATACTGGAAAGGCGACAAAAATTTCGGCAAAACAAAAGAAAAATTTGAACACTTCCGGGGATACAACCTGCCGAAATCCATGCTATAATAATTCTGTATACCAAGGTTCCTAAAAGCTGTCTCGGACCGCACAGGATCTGTACATCTTGTTTCGGCTCCATCCGGTGGGACCAAACACCATCAAAACAGGAGGACAACTATGACCATCTTCAACGTCATTTCCATGGGGGGCGGCGTCGCCCTTTTCCTCTACGGCATGAGCGTGATGGGAAGCGGACTGGAAAAGCTGGCAGGCGGCCGGATGGAAAAGGCGCTTGAAAAGCTGACCAACAACATCCTGTCGAGCGTCCTGCTCGGCGCGGTGGTGACCGCGACGATCCAGAGTTCCTCGGCCACAACGGTCATCGTCGTCGGTCTGGTCAATGCCGGCGTGATGAAGCTGCGCCAGGCGGTTGGGGTTATCATGGGCGCCAACATCGGCACCACCGTGACCGCGCAGATTATCCGGCTGTCCGATATCGAGAGCGAGGGACTGCTGCTGCAGCTGCTCAAGCCCACGACCCTGGCGCCGCTGGCTGCGATGGTGGGAATCCTGTTTTATATGATGGCCAAGGGGGTCAAGAAGCGGGAGCTTGGCCAGATGCTGATCGGCTTTGGTATTCTCTTTTCCGGTATGTTCGCGATGGAGGCGGCGGCCGCTCCGCTCAAAACCTCTGAGATACTGCCGCAGATCATGACCGCGATGGCCCATGTCCCGGTGCTGGGGGTGCTGGCCGGCGCGCTGGTGACGGCGGCAATCCAGAGTTCTTCGGCGTCGATCGGTATCCTGCAGGCGATCGCTTCGACCGGCGTCATCAATTTCGCGACTGCTTTTCCGATCATCATGGGTCAGAATATCGGCACCTGCATTACCCCGATTCTGGCGAGTATCGGTGCAAGCAAGAACGCCAAGCGTTCGGCGCTGGTTCACCTCTATTTCAACCTGATCGGGACCCTCTTCTTTCTGGTCGTCGTCTACGGCGGAATCGCCCTGCTGGGAGCGCCGTCTTTCTGGAACGGGCCGGTGGGCCGCACCGGAATCGCGAACTTCCACACCCTCTTTAACGTCACCGTGACCATCCTGCTGATCCCGTTTGCCGGGGTGCTCGAGAAGATTGCCCGGTCGAGCGTCAAGGATGCGGAGCAGTCCTCGCAGGAGAAGGAGCTTGCGCTGCTCGATACCCGCCTGCTCAAATCTCCGGCCATCGCGCTGCAGCAGGTCGACCATGTGATCGGCTCGATGGGGGAGCTGGCCGTCCAGAACTATCTGGACAGCGTCTCGCTGTTGGTGCGTTTTGATCAGAAGATGGTCGATCAGATTGACCAGACCGAGTCGCTGATCGACCGAATGGAGGACAAGCTGGAGAACTATCTGATCTCCCTCTCCTCCGAGGAGCTTTCCCAGAGCGAGAGCCGTTCGATCTCCACCAAGCTGCACCTGGTCAAGGACTACGAACGGATTGGCGACTATTCCACCAACCTCACCGAATGTGCCCAGGAGATGCAGCAGAACCGGATTACCTTTACCGACCAGGCAATCGGGGAGATCGACGTGCTGGTACAGGCGGTCAGCGAGATCCTCGAGATGGCCAACCGGGCGGTGGCCGGAATGGACACTGCGGTCGCCCGCCGCATTGAGCCGCTGGAGGAGACGATCGATGCGATGGTCGAACGGCTTAAGGACATGCATGTTGAGCGGCTCAAGGCCGGCCGGTGCAGCGTTCACGCCGGCATCGTTTTCCTCGAGATCCTCACCAACCTCGAACGGATTGCCGATCATTGCTCCAATATTGGCCTGCAGGTCATCGGCAGCGAGAAGGAGATCCGGCAGTATGAGAGCCACGAATATATTAAGCGTGCCCATGCTGCAACCGATTCGGAGTATGTCGGTTATTTTGAAGATGATATGAAGCGGTATTACACTGCAATTGAGCGCAGCAGTGAAGCGGAAAACAGTTGACAAACCAAAATAGGCACGATAAAATAAAAACAGAAACTATTCTCAGAGGATGAATTCGATGAACTATTCTAAGCAACGTGAATTGATCCTGGACGCGGTCTCCCAGACCCATGAGCATCCCACAGCCGAAATGATCTACCGGGGAATCAAAGCGGAATATCCCCGGCTGAGTCTGGCCACCGTGTACCGCAATCTCAACCAGCTCTGTGAAGCCGGGACTATCCGGCGGCTGCGATTGACCGATTCGCCCGATCGCTTCGACTGCAACACGGCGCCTCATTGCCATCTTTGCTGCAGCCGGTGCGGACGGGTCATCGATGTGGATGTGCCGGTGGAGTGGGAGAACCTGACGGCGCGGCAGCTTGACGGATGCCGGATCGACCGCTGTGAGGTAAACTTCTACGGCCTTTGTGACGAATGCGCCGAACGGGATAACTGAGCGGTTTAAACAAAATGAAAGCGCCCTGCCGGAAAGGCAGGGCGCTTTTTGCAGGGCATTCAGCCGCCTGAAGCTACCAACATTCCGCAGAAGGACCGCCCGGATTTATCCGGCGCTTTTCGATTCTGTCCTCGCGGGGATCCGGCAGACCCATAGGGACTCAGGCTGGTTGATATACCCGCAAAACTCATAGACCGGCTGATAAAACCCCTTGGTGTCATAGAGATGGGAGAGCGTACATTCGGTCACATACAGCGTGTCTCCCGCCTGAAAGGGGACATATTGCTCAAAATTTCCTGCCTCCACCTCCGCAAAAGCCTCACGTTCCGAAATAGTAGCCTCCGTTGCCACATACTCGTTCCAGCAAATCTGGTAGTAAAAGTTCACCAGTGCGCCGGTATCATCGACCTGCACCATCGCCGAACCCATTTGAAATGCAGCGGGTTCCGCTGCGGCGCCGGGAGCTTCGACGGCATCCCACCGCAGCGTATCGCCGTTTTGAACGGAAAATACCGCCTGTTCCGGCAGCAGCTCCTCCTGCTTCATCCAATTTTCATAGCGGTCTCTCAGCTGTTGTGCGGTTTCCTGTGTCAGCTGGACGGCTTGTCCGGCAAAGTTGGTATAGCTCCATTCTCCGGTGCGGAAGAAGAAGAGGATCCGGCATGCGGCGCCGTGGGCATCGGTCCCGGTGTACCCCAGGTTTTCATCTTCCCGGCGGGGGAATTTTGCGAAGCTCAGCCGCTCCAGCGCGGCGAGGGACGAGGTGATCCGCTTGACATAGGTCCTGTCCTCGGCGTATTTGCTCCGATAGATTGCGGCGGCAGGATTTTGCCCGGACGGCTCCCATGCGGACACAATCCGGACCGCGGACAGATCCTGCTTGACCGCGGGCAGAATGCTCATATTGCCATAGGGCTGGCGGGCATAGACGCAGCACACCGCGCCCAGTATCAGCCCGACGGCGCAGGGGATGGACAGCGCCTTTGCCACCGGCACAGGATGAATCGCTCTGTCGCGGACCGACGAACGGATGGCCATGATACAGAAGTATCCGAACAGACTGCCAATCAGGTTGTGAAACAGGTCGTCCAGCTCAAAGATGCCGGTCCCGGTCAGGAATTGAAAGCTTTCGAGCAGTGTGGTCAGGCCAAGGGAGACGATTCCGGTGATTCGGAGCGACTCTGCCCTTTTCCACAACAGCGGCAGCAGGAAGCCCAGCGGGACAAACATCAGCATATTGAAGAGAATCAGCTGCAGCTCGCTGAGCGACCAATTGTTCCATGCGCTGCGGTAGCCGCTCAGGAAACTGACATTGAGGGAACCGGTAAAATTTGCACCCCGGCTCAGCGAGGTTAACCCCAGCACCATCACCAGCCAGCAGAAGAGCAGGACTGCGCTGACAGCCTGTACCCTGGAAAGCGCCCGGATGCCGCGGCCGCTTTTTCTGTTTATGCGATACGCCGCGAAGAAAAGCAGTGCCAATATAAGACCGGCGGCGGCAGCGGGAATACCCCAGCGCAGCAGCATCTGGCATACGGTGATGATGTCCATATGATTCTCCTTTTTCTAAAACAATGGCCCTTTGCATTCGCGTTCCCAGTATAGCGAAAACAAAGAGCCATTGTTTTAAGTTTTTCTTGAGAAAACCAGAAGAAAAGGCTAAGATTTTTCCGGCCGCACCGGGATTGTCACGACAAAGGTTACCGTATGGTTTTCGCTGTGGGCCGAAATGGCGCCGCCATGCAGTGTGATGATCTCTTTAGCGATGGCAAGACCGAGGCCTGTGCCGCCGGAACGGCTGTTTCTTGCCTCATCGATCCGGTAAAACTTGTCAAACATCCGGCCGAGCTTGTCTGGTGGGATATCCTCCCCCTGATTGCAGAAGGCGATTTCCACAAAGCCGTTGCGTTCTGCGGCAGTGATGACAATCTCTGTGCCCGGATCGCTGTAGGCCGCCGCGTTCTTCAGAATATTGCTGAAGACCCGGGCCAGCTTTTCCCCATCGCCGTATACCGTCATCATCTCCGTTTCCATCCGGATGACCGGGATGTTCCCGTTCTTCTCCAGCACGGGGAGCAGCTCATCGGTCAACTGCACCAGCATATAGTAAAGGTCCAGCTCTTCCCGGTTCAACCGAATTTGCTGCAGATGATACCGCGTGATTTCAAAAAATTCGTCGATCATCCGCTCCAGATGGCAGGCCTTGTCCAGCGTGATATGGATGTACTTTTTGCGCTGCTCCTCCGGCATATCCCCGGCTTCCTCCAGCAGGTTCAGATAACCGATGACCGAAGTGAGAGGAGTGCGGATATCGTGGGCGAGATAGACAACCAGGTCGGTTTTCCGCTGCTGGGCGAGCCGGGCCTCCAGCGCACGCTGCTGCATTGCTTCCTGCAGCGCAAGGAGCCGTTGTCCGGTGGAGACGGGGCCGTGGGGCAATCGGATGTCGGTCTCCTGCCCGGATATCAGCGCATCCAGCTGCCCGTCGATCTCCCGAAATGGCCGGACATACTGCCGGGAGAAGACGACCAGGAGAAGCAGGATGAGCAGGGCCAGCAGCAGCATGGCGCCGAAGTAGAGCAAGGGGGCTACACCAAGGCCGCCGTCGCGCAGCAAAAGCATCACCACCAGCGCCAGCACCGCGCAGCCGGCGGCGGCCAGCAGCCACAGAAAGGCGCTCAGCTGCAGCTGTGTATAGTCGGAAGAATTTTTACTTCTCAATTTTATATCCCACTCCCCAAATGGTTTTGATATACTTCGGATGTTCGGTCGAATCATTCAGCTTTTCACGCAGATGGCGAATATGAACCGGAATGGTGTTGTTGCTTTTGCTGTAGTATTGGTCCTTCCAGATGGCGTGGAAGATCTCCTCGGAACCGATGACCTCTCCCTTGCGCTCGAGCAGGATCTGCAGAATGGCAAATTCGGTCGGGGTCAGGGAGATGGGCCTGTCCCCCAGCTCACAGGTGTGGGTTTTCTGATTCAGCACGAGGCCGGCATGAGACAGAACTGCGGGATCCTCCCCGGGCAGGGGGAGGTTGTACCGTTTATACCGCCGGAGCTGCGCCTTGACCCGGGCGATCAGTTCCAGCGGGCGAAACGGTTTGGTCATGTAATCATCTGCCCCCAGCGTCAGTCCCGTAATCTTGTCGGTCTCCTCCTCTTTGGCGGTCAGCATGATGACAGGGTAGCGGTGATGCTCACGGATCTTCTGGCACAGCACAAAGCCGCTGCTGTCCGGAAGCATCACATCCAAAATCGCAAGGTCGATTTCGATGGCGTCGATCTGTGCCAGCGCCTCCTTCGCCGTACCGCATTTGAGCACCGTATAATCTTCATTTTTCAGATACACCTCAATCAGATCTGCAATTTCCTCTTCATCGTCTACAATGAGGATGGTGTCGGACATCGACGCTCTCTCCTTTCCGCCGGCTTCTTTTGTATGACGGCAAACGACGGGATGGCGCTTTTCGGGAAGAACAACGGTTTTTCTTCAAACCGATGCGATTGCCGCACCGGTAACAGAAAAGCGGCATAGTCGAAGCTATGCCGCTTTCCGGGCCTGGCCCGCCGAAGCGCCATCCGGAAGGCCGAAATGCGGTTTTCTGGTTGTGGTACTCAGTCGTCCTGCGACAGGACAGCCTGAGATTCCTCCGGGGATTCCTCCTGCGGTTGGGCGGCAGCACGGCTCAGCAGTGTGACGCGGTAGCCCTCAAGCAGGTCCGATGCAGCCTGCGGATCGGGGGGCGCATGGTCGATCGCAACTTCGTCGCCGGGGTTGAGCAGGACCGGGGAAAGGTCCGACGCAGCCGAGACGGCATAGAAGATCTCCTCTCCCTCCAGCCGCAGGAAGAAGCGGGTGGTGCCGTCGAGGACGGCGCTGCGGATTTCGGCGATACGTCCCTGCGAGCGGGTTTCGGGGCGCTGCTGAGGCTGGGTGATGCCCTTGTCGGTGAGCAGGCGGATATACTCCTGTTCGCAGGCGGATACGGTCGTCCCGGTCGCCACCACCTGATATTGCGCGACATTGACCATCGCATACATCTTGACCAGCTGGGTGGCGTCCTTGAGGGGGATAAAGTAGGTTGGCTGTCCGGCGATGTTGAGCAGCAGGGGGAAGGTGGCCTGATACCCGAGGTCCTGCACGACCCCCATTGCCGACTGCATGGCGGCCGCTTCGGTCGCGCCCGGAGCGGTGTAGAAATGGGTTTCTTTGGTCCGCATGTTGCACAGCAGGAAGCCGAGGTTGGATTGGTCCGAGTTGGCGGAGGTGACGCCGGTGTAGACGAAGACATCGTCGTTCATCGCAATATAGTTGTAGCCGCTGGTGACCATCGTGACATCCCGCTGCCCGAGCACCGAATTGATGAAACCGCGGACCAGCGTCCCGTGGTAGTTGTACTGCTGCATAATCAGGTCGGGGCTGTAGAGGTTGTCCACCCAGGTGGGGACCTCCTCGTAGTAGCTGCTTTCGCCGGTGACGGCGTCGACCAGCACGGCGCCCCGGATGTCAACCCCACCGAAGAGGCCGATGGTTTTGACCAGACGGGGTGCGATCCACCACGGATGTCCCTCCTCGTCGATCTCGAATTCGGGGGTGGAGAAGAGAAAAGTCGGATAGGAGAACCGCAGGTGGCGCAGAATGTTGCGCCCGAGCGGTTCGGAGAAGGAGTATTTCATCCCTTCAGGCAGCCGGACAACCGAGGCCTCCTGGGTGACCATGTCGACGACGACGTAGGCAGGCAGCCCCTCTCTGCGGTTGGTCAGCCATTTGAAGAGATCGGCGTAGGCGATGGGCGCAACCCGAACCGGACGTCCCTGGTAGTTGATCTGGGTCGAATCCCCCGAATATTCGAACTGGCTGACCATATCGCTGAGGGTGCCCATCTGACGGTCGCCGAGGTACTCAGCCGAGGTGCGGTCGAGGGTCGGGATCTCCGAGAAGGAGATCTGTGCGACGTCCTCCGTGAAGCTGCCATCCTCAACCTGCAGCAGGTCGCGGTAGGCCCCCGCCCGAAAGATTGGCATGGAGATCACCGTTCCGATCACGGCGACGGCGATCAGACCGGCGAACAGCACACCGACCGGCAGACAACGCCGGCGGATGAAGCGCAGCCAGCGCAGCAAACCGTCAGCGGGGCTGCCGGACTCTACCCGCAGTGCCCCGCCGGAGCAGAGAAAGACACAGATCAGATAGACCAGGCAGAGGAAACCGGCAAAGGTATAGAATTCCGGATCCTGCAGATTGATGGCGGGATAAAACAGGTAGAAGTATCCCGCTCCGAAGACCAAAGTCACCAGGATACTCAGTATGATGCGTCCCAGTTCACCGCTGGGAAGAGAAAATTTGAAAGGCTTTTTCATCGCAATGTTCCTCCTGCTTGGATGGATGGGATATGCAGAGGATGGACGCCGGGACCGGGCTTTAAACAGCGCCGTTTACAGCGGCAATGTGTCCGCCGCCTCAGCCGGCCGGACGCTGACCTCCCCTGAA
>CASEBP010000043.1 GCA_949285275.1 uncultured Oscillospiraceae bacterium
AATCAGACGGGATTTGTCCGTATGCACCCCGGAAACCGTCAGCTAACAGTTGATAAGTAAATTAGTTCCTTATCACTATTAAGCCAATGCTTTGCCGGTTTTTGCTTTTCGTTGAACTGGCTGGTCAAAAAGTCCTGTTGAAAAGATCCTTCGCAGACTATGACATACGGCCGGCAAACCGCGGGACAGGTGGAGGAAGGCCACAAACAGCCCCGGTACTTGTTTGACCGGGGCGGACGATAAACGAGTAGATCTATGAGTAATCATATGATATACTTTTTCCAAGCAATCCAACGACAAATGGCAATCTGAGAGGATGGTGCCGTATGAAAAAAAGTGTTTTATTCTTGTTGGCGCTTGTTCCCGTAGCAGTTGGATATTTAGTTAATATCTTGATTTTGGTTCCTGTAATTGGCATGGCGGGATTCTACCTGATTCCTCTGTTTACAACAGCTTTTTGGATTTATCTGGGCAGACAGTATGCACGCAGATGGAAAACCGTTCCTGCACTCCTGATTGCTCATGCAGTGGGATTTTGTTCACTGTTGGTCTACCTTTGGCAGTTCTTGCTTGAAACGGATGAAACAAGAAGTAGGACATTAGCAGCCTTTTCACAAATGTTTTCAGCTTCAACACCACTGTATTTATTTGGTGGGCTTGCAAGACTAGTGGAAAGCCAACCGAATTATGTAGGCAGAGCGTCGATGGTTGCCCTGCAAGTGATAGCTCTTATTTACATGATTCTTGTTTTCTGTATCGGAATTTATTTGGAAAAGAGAAAGAAATCTTGAATATGATACAATGATAAAGAATCATGTTTTTATTTGTCCTCCCAACTATTGTTAATTCATCGAGCTCCCGGCTGGTCTCGCTCTGTGATAATCAAGGCGGGGAAGCCCCAGGGGTGCTTGCCCGCCTCCTTTGATTTTTTGGGGGATGTCAGGGGCCGAAATTGGCCTCAATTTGAGACCGATTTCGGCGGAGACTTGCAAAGCCGGAACCTTTGCTGTCTCCGGCTTTTTGCGATACTATTTTGATGCTAAGAAAATAGGAGGAGAAAAAGAGATCCCGGGGCGGTATCCGGACTGGTCGGCCAGCGAGAAATGCCATCTAAAGCGGCTCTATGCTCCGCCAATGGCAAGTCACCCTGTGATTTGTTTTCTCTCTTGATTATTCCATCCTTTTGTGATACGCTAAAACCGTAATTGAATAGATGAGGTGAAAAGATGATTCGCTTTTCTTGCAAATAAATTGGAATGTGCACGGATGCTGTGGTTTTACAGGATCCGTGTACCCATTGCAAGAAAGTTAAGCATCGGTTCACTCCGTATACTGTAGCCGTATCTCTCTTGACGAGTTGATATCATTATGCTATGGCGAGCCGCAAGAAGACTTTCTTGCGGCTCGTTTTTTGATCTTTATTCCTGTAACAAAGGAGGAATGCGATATGTCCATGATCCAGATCGAAAACCTCACCTTTGCCTATCCCTCCAGCCATGATAATATCTTCGAAAATGTAACCTTTCAAATTGATACTGATTGGAAACTTGGATTTATCGGAAGAAACGGCAGAGGAAAAACAACTTTTCTCCATCTTCTCCTCGGCGAATATGAATATCACGGGAAAATACAGTCCTCCGTTCCATTTGATTACTTCCCATATTCTGTTAAAGACAAGGAAAGGCCAACCGCAGAGATCCTTTCGGAAGTCTGTCCATTGGCGGAAGAATGGGAACTGCTGCGGGAACTGTCTTATCTGGAAGTCCGCGAGGAGGCGCTTTGGAGGCCATTTTTTACACTCTCCAATGGAGAACAAACCAAGGTATTGCTCGCCGCCCTTTTTTTAAATGACGGGCGCTTCCTGCTGATTGATGAGCCGACAAATCATTTGGATACCAAAGCGAGAGAAACCGTCTCAGCGTATCTGAAGCGAAAAAGAGGGTTTATTCTGGTCTCGCATGACCGCTGTTTTTTAGATGGCTGCGTTGACCATATCCTGTCCATCAATCGATCAAACATAGAAGTGCAAAGCGGAAACTTTTCTACCTGGTTCACCAATTTTCAGCGCCAACAACAATTCGAGCTCGCACAAAATGCAAAACTGAAAAAAAGCATCGATAAGATGCAACAGGCATCTCAAAGAACCTCTGTTTGGTCCAATCGGATGGAAGCAACAAAATATGGAAGCGGCCCGGTTGACCGGGGGTATATCGGTCACAAGTCTGCAAAAATGATGAAGCGCTCAAAAGCCATTGAAGTGCGGCAGCAGCGGGCAATCGAGGAAAAATCCGGCCTTCTCAAAAATTTGGAAACGGTGGAAAATCTGAAGATTTCCCCCTTGCTCTACTTTTCAGATACCCTGGCTTCCTTCTCCGGCGTTGCGCCCATCTTCGATGGAAAAGCTGTCTGTCGGCCGGTTTCATTTGAGATAAAACAGGGGGAACGCATTGTTCTTGACGGCAGAAATGGCTCGGGAAAAACGAGCCTGCTCAAGCTGCTGATAGGACAGCCCCTCGAACATCAAGGCACGCTTGCCATCGGTTCAGGGGTCAAGCTGTCCTATGTGCCGCAGGATACCTCGATGCTCCACGGCTCCTTATCAGAGTTTGCAACAGACAGCCATATCGATGAAAGCTTATTTAAAGCCATCTTACGCAAGATGGACTTCTCCCGCATACAGTTTGAAAAGAAGATGGAAGATTTTTCGGACGGACAAAAGAAAAAAGTGCTGATCGCAAAAAGTCTGTGTGAACGGGCGCATTTATATGTGTGGGATGAACCGCTCAACTATATTGACATCTACTCCCGGATACAGATTGAAAACCTGATCAAATCGTTCTCCCCCACCATGATCTTTGTAGAACATGATCGCGCCTTTAGAAACACCATTGCGACCCAAACCATACAGATCTGAAAACCGCTCCTGTGCCGCCCGAAGGCGTGCACAGACAAACAGGGATCCAGCACCTGACAACAAATGAGGCTTCCCGCCATTGACAAATTCACTCTAATCTGATAGACTTCCTGTAGCTCTAATACATTAGAGGGAGGTGCCGGCATGGGAACCCCAAAAATCTTCGAGAGTGAATACCGCTTCTGTCTGATCCTTTGGGAACATGAGCCCATCAAAAGCGGTGAGCTGGTCCGGCTCTGCCGGGAGCGTCTGGGGTGGAAACCCACCACCACCTACACCGTCATCAAGCGGTTGGCTGAGCGGGGCGTATTGAAAAACGAAAGCTCGACCGTATCCTCGCTGATCAGCCGGGAGCAGGCCCAGTGCGCCGAGATCGACGAACTGGTTGAGAAAAAGTTCGGCGGATCGCTGCCTGCCTTTCTTGCCGCCTTTGCCCGCCATCGAAAGCTCTCTGCAGCGGAAATCGATGAGGTGCAGGGGATGATCGACCGATTCCGAAGGGGGGAGCCGGATGACTGACCTGCTAATCCAGGCGATCAACCGCAGCCTGTCCGCCAGTTGGCTGATTCTGGCGGTTCTGGCGCTGCGGATACTGCTGCGAAACGCTCCAAAATGGATCCGTCCATTGCTCTGGGGATTGGTAGCAATTCGTCTGGCTTGTCCCATTCTGCCCCAAAGTATGCTGAGCCTGCTGCCCGAAAGCGAACCGGTCAGCCCGCGGATCATATTGGATTCCACCCCCGGCATCTCCACCGGCATTCCAGCGATCAACCAAGCGGTCAACCCCATCCTGAGCGGCTCACTGACCGCCGCACCAGGGGCAAGCGCAAATCCGCTGCAGATCTGGCTGCCCATCCTTGCGGCCATCTGGCTGATCGGTGTGACCGCACTGCTGCTTGGCGCCCTAGTCAGCCTGCTGCGGCTGCGCCGCCGAATCGGAACGGCGATCGTGCTGCGGAAAAATATTCTGCAGAGCGAGGCTGTCCCCACTCCTTTTGTCATGGGGCTAATCAGGCCAAAAATCTATCTTCCCTTCTGGATCGAAGAGGCGGCGCTGCCCTATGTCATCGCCCATGAGAAAACCCACATCCGACGGGGCGACCCCTGGTGGAAAGCATTGGGCTTTGTGCTGCTGGCCGTCTACTGGTTTCATCCGCTGCTGTGGGTATGCTACGCCCTCTTCTGTCGGGATATCGAACTGGCCTGCGATGAAGCGGTAATCCGGACCATGACGCCCCCACAGCGGGCGGACTACTCTCAGGCGCTGCTGTGCTGCAGTACGGGGCGGCCTTTCTTCCCGGCCTGCCCGCTGGCCTTCGGTGAAACGGGCATCAAGGGGCGGATTGCAGCGGTACTGCGGTATAAAAAGCCGGCTCTCTGGGCGGCTGTCATTGCAATAGCCACCTGTGCCGCCGCGGCAGCGGCATTTTTGCCCAATCCGGTACAGCCCTCCTACCACCCAGAGGACAATCCCATCCAATCGGCTACAGTGCAATGGGGCGAACATCCCGACCGAAATCTCTCCGCTGCCCAGATTTCGGAGCTGGAGTCCCGGCTGCGCTTGCTGTCCGGGATGCGGCGGTCGAACGAAGCGGAAGGCCTGACCCCACTGTATTCGCTTGTCGTTCAAACCGAGGATCAAACCGTCTGGAAATTCGACAACTACTCCGAAACCCGTCCCCTGGTCTTCACCCAATACGAGGGGAAGGGCTACCAGATCACCGATCCCGATTTCTGCGACTATCTGCGCCGGGTCTGCACCGGGGAAGACATCGCGCCGGCACAGCCGTCCGCCTCCCTGCCGCTGACCGAGCAAAGTGCGGGGGATTTCATTGCCGCCACCCTTCGCACCCTTACCCTGTATGAGGACGGAGCGGTCTCCTTCTCGCTTCCTGGCCAAATCCCCTCCTCCGGTGACCCAAACACCCGGCTGACCATCTCGCTGTCCGCCACCTACGCGACCGATCCGGGGAGCTACACCATCCAGCGCCTGCTCGACTGGGAGACAGGCTGGCAGGACGGCGACTCCTACCGGGGACAGCTGGATCTCACGCAGGGCGAACTGGAGGGACTCTCGATGCGGGTCGCTTTTCAGACCGAGGTGGAGGAAGGCCTCTATCAGGAATTCGCGGCCAACTTTCTGGAGCTGCATCCGCCCTTCTCCTACGGTCAGCCGGCAGCCTTCTCCCCCCCTTCTGTCACCATCACCCCGCAGGGAAGGCAAACCCGCTTGACCTACTCGCTGCAGGACGGAACGTGCTTTGTCCTCTCTCTTTCGCTGCCCGACGGGCTTTCGCTGACGCGCTCCGCCGACTCGGATTTCGGCACCCCCGTTCTCCTGCTGCAGCAGCTCGAAGACACAATTGGAACGATATCGCTCTATCCCTTCGGCTCGTCGGACCGGGAGACACTGGAATCGGCGGTTTCTCCGGCCGAAGACCTCCTGCCAATGCCGGTGTTCTCCCCCATCGCGCTGTCCAATCACGCCGGCTATGAGGACTACCAAGTCCGGCGTTCCTCTGATACCGGCGCCTGCGCCACCGCAAGGTATCTCTGGCAGGACCTTCAGCATTCGGCAGGTGCTGCCGCCGAAGCCCCCTGGCTGCAGGCCGACTGTGTATTGGCTTACGACTGGTCGGTCCTTCCCTACTTTGTGGAAATTCAAACCGCAGACGGTCTGCTTTCCCAAGCGTCGCTCGCCGCGCTGGCCGAAAGCATCTCGCTCAATCCCGCCTAAACCGTCCCCTGTTGGAGCAAACGGTATTCTGTGGTATAATGGAGGCAATTCTCCCCGTGCAGCGGAAGATGCCAAGGCCGGAAGGGCCGGTGCAACAGTATAAAGGAGTGTCAACATGGAATTACAAGCGGTACTCGAAGGACGCCGAAGCGTCCGCAAGTTTCAGGACAGGGCGGTTGATCCCGAAATTCTCGCCCAGCTGGCCGATGCGGCGGCGATGGCTCCCTCCTGGAAAAACAGCCAGGTCACCCGTTATTACGCAGTGACCGATCCCCAAAAGCGTCAGCAGATTATTGATTCAATGCCGTCCTTCAACCGGCCCGCCTGTCAGTCCGCCCCCGTTATCCTCGTCTCGTCGATGGTGAAAAACCGCTCCGGTTACGAACGGGACGGCAGCTTCGCCACCCCGAAGGGGAAAGGCTGGCAGATGTTTGACTGCGGCTGCTCGAATATGGCGCTGGTCCTGAAGGCCTACGAACTGGGGCTGGGAACAGTGATCATGGGGTATTGCGACGAGCAGGCGGCGGCGAAGGCTGCCGGCATCCCCGACACCGAAGAGGTAGCATCGATCATCGCCCTCGGCTATCCCGCTGAGCAGCCTCAGATGCCCAAGCGCAAGATGAGCGATCAGATTCTACGGATTCTCTGACACAAGCAAAGGACCGCAAGGGAGCTTCAGACTGCCTTGCGGTCCTTTTTGCACCAAAATGCCCGCTGATGCATAGAATAAAGGAACGAGAGGAGGAAAACGGCCATGCTGCAAATCTATCTGAGCCCATCCACCCAGGAGAAGAACTTCTATGTCACCGGCCAAACCGAGGAAACGGTCATGAACCGCCTGGCAGACGCGCTGGAACCATATCTGCGCGCGGCCGGTATCCACTTCCTCCGCAATACCCCGGAGATGACCGCGGCACAGGTGATCCAAGAGGCGAATGAAGCGGATTACGACCTGCATCTGGCGCTGCATTCCAATGCTTCCCCAGAATACGGAAGCCGTCAAGGGGTGGAGATTTATCATTTCCCGGGCAGTGTCGAGGGGATCCGCGCCGCCGAAATTATGGCCGAACATTTCAAAATCCTCTACCCTGATCCGGGAAAGGTGAGTCTGCGTCCCACCACCTCCCTCGGAGAGGTCGACCGGGTAAGGGCGCCATCGGTTTATCTCGAGATTGGCTACCACGACAATCCTCAGGATGCCGAATGGATTCTCAGTCAGCTCGATTCCATCGCCCGCGTAATCGCCCTGTCTCTGACCGAATATTTTGGCATCCCGTTTGTCGAACCGCTGGCCAAACCCTTCTCCGCCACCGTTGCAACCGCCCCGGACAAAAACCTCAACCTGCGGGTACGTCCTGACCTTGAAGCGGCGATCCTGACCTCCATCCCCTCCGGTGAAACGGTCACCGTTTATGGATTGCTGCCGGAATGGGCCTCGGTGGGGTACCGGGATCTCAGCGGTTTTGTCCGGCGGGAGTATCTGAACCTTATGTAGCATTCCTCTGATCCGGCCTTTGGAGCAGCAACAACGCCGCCTCCCGCAGATGCAGGAAGCGGCGTTGCTTCTTTTTTAATTTCTCCCCCGATCCCTCGGATAGCGGCGAACCGGAACCAAATTGTCCCGGTCGCGGGACGTCGACGAAAAGGCGATAGTCTGCCGGGTCCTCCGTTCCTCTTCGCTGTGTCTCCTGCGAAATTCCGGTGCCACATCGATACCTCGGGCAGCCAGCCGGGCAGCCCGCTTTTTACGTCGCTGCCGCCGCCGGTAAAGATTCCATTGGCGGATGAGCAAAAGCAGCAGCACCATCGCCGCAAGAACCAGCAGCAGAATCTGCCACCATGTGAGAGAAAATCCCTCTGCTGTGCCAGAATCACCGGTGGCGGCCACCGGCTGAACGGGTTCTGTCAGCGCGTGATACTCCCATTCCAGCGGAAACTCCGCCAACAGCTCCCCATCAGGGCCGGTAAACTGCAATGTCGGTTCAATCGATTCCCCCTGCTGAATCTGCTGCGGCGCAATCAGCTGTCCCTTGATCTCAACCTTGGCCACCGCAGCGGGACGGGCAAAGGAGAATGATTGGGACGGGAAGACAATCTCCCCCGTCTGATTTTCCCCCTCCATCACCGGAATCGTATGACGGACATACTGTTCGGAGGAAACTTCACAAGCTGAATAATCCGCAAAGCAGGCATTGAGCAGCGCCGCCGCATCCTCATACTTGTCGTACTGGTTGCTGCTTTTCATTACGACGCAGATCAGTTCCAGGCCATTTCGCTCTGCCAACGTCACCAAGGTATGCTGAGCTTCGGGAGTCCATCCCAGTTTTCCTCCGGTTGTCCCCTCATAGTAGTACTGAGATTCAACCAGCATATGGTGATGTGTTCCAAAGTTGCGTTCGACCGGCTGCTTGTTGGTCACCGGAACAGTGTATTCGGTTGCACCGAAGGCCTCCCGAAACCCCTCGATACCCAGTGCCCACCGGGTAATCAACGCCATATCGTATGCACTGGTATAATGATCCGGATCGTGCAGTCCGTTGGCATTGACAAAATGGGAATCAGTTGCACCAAGCTCCTGTGCCTTCTGATTCATCAGCGCAGGAAATGCGTCCAGACTTCCTGCGGTATATTCGGCCAATCCGTTGGCTGCATCATTGGCCGATTCAATCATGGTAGTATAAACGAGGTCCCGCAGCGTGACAACCTCTTCTTCGGTCAGGGCAATATGGGTGCTTCCCGGATCGATCGTATGGGTTGCCTCATAGGTCATTGTATGCTGGCTGTCGAGGGTATCCCCCACCTCCTGCATATGCTCAAGCGCCAGGGCGCAGGTCAGAATTTTGGTGATGCTCGCCGGATACATCCGGGTATGGGCGCCCCGCTCCAACAGGACCTGTCCCGAAGCGGCGTCCATAACAAGATAGGTTTCAGAATGGATTTCCGGCAGCGCCGTGGTGGAAAAGGCCGAAACGGTCATCAAGGCGGCAGCCAGGCAAGCGGTAATCAAACCGGTCAGATGCTTCATGTAGGCATACACTCCAACGTGATATCATAGAGAATTATTATATCACAAAAGGTCGAAAGACAGATGAAAATTTTTCAAAAGAGCCGTTTGAAAATTTTCCCGTTTCAGCCATCGGAGAAAAGCTTCGCTGCAAAAGCCCGCGCATGTGCTTCCTTTTCCGGATCGAAGAAGGGCCGGTCGTAGCTCAGATGCCGTTCCACCAGCAGCCCTTCATAGCGCAGTCCCGAATGCCGGCAATATCTCCGTACCCCCTGTTCCCAGAGATCAGCGCCCCGATCGGGCGGATAGCCGCAGGTGGCAATCAGCGCCACCCGCTTTCCCTTCCACAGCGAGGGGCCCCGCCGGGCACCGTAATACTTGTTGAACCCGTAGACCATCCGGTCGAGCGCCGCCTTCATCGGCGCGGTGCAGTACCAGGAATGAATCGGACTCGCCAGCACCAACAGATCGCACGCCAGCACCAACGGCGCAATTTCATCCATACTGTCATGGCAAACGCAGCCAAAAGCACTCCAATCCTGCTGGCAGCTGCGGCAGGCGGTACAGGGGTGAATCTCCTTTTCAAAAAGCCGGATTTCCCGGCAGTTTCCTCCCCGTAAAACAAACTCGTCGGCAAACACGGCGGTCAGTGACGCCGTATTGCCCTGCGGCCGCGGACTTCCCTGTAAAATCAGGCAGTTCATCCCCCTGTTCCTCCCCTTATTCCTTGCCCGAGCACCGGCTTTCCCGTGCCATATCCTCTAATGCCATCTTCTTTTCCAACGCCAGCAGCGCCTGCTTGAGGGCCAATCCGCCGGCATACCCGGTCAGCGAGCCGTTTGTGCCGATCACCCGGTGGCAGGGGATCAGAAAGGGAATCGGATTGACCCGGTTGGCCGCGCCGACCGCCCGGCTGGCCGACGGCCTTCCTATCGCCTGGGCAATCTGGAGGTAACTTCGGGTCTCGCCATAGGGGATACTCTGCAGCGCCTCCCAGACCGTACGCTGAAAGGCCGTTCCATTCGGGTGAAGCGGCAGTGAAAATTCCCGGCGTTTTCCTTCAAAGTATTCGATCAGCTGCGCCGCAGCACGATCGGTCAGCGGGCTGGGGCGGCCAAAATCCGACGCCGTACCGGGAAAGTGCACGGCAGTGATTCCCTCGCCGTCCTCCTCGATCACCAGACGGCCAAATGGCGTATCATAGCCGCAGCAGCCCCCGCAGATTTCGGTGAGACGTTTCTTTCTGTCCTTCATCGTTTCTTCTCCTTCTCCCCGTTGTCCTTCAGCTCGGGGATCGCTCCCCCGGCAATCGCCCAAAGATAGAGACTGGCGACAGTAGCATAGGGGGAATATCGTTTTCGGTACCGCGCAAACCGTTCAGGGGTAATTTCCCGGTGCCGGTAAAGCATCCGAAGGCCCCGGCGGATGCCAAAATCTCCGTAGCTGATGACATCCGGGCGCTGCATCGAAAAGGTCATCAGCATCTCCGCCGTCCAGAGCCCCACCCCCTCCAGGGAGGTGAGGATCCGGCAAACCTCCTCGTCGCTGCGTTCAGCCAGCGAATCCAGATCAATCCGCCCCGACTGAACCGCCTCGGCAGCGCTGCGGATATAGGAGACCTTCCGCATCGAAAGCCCCAGCTGCTGCAGCTCCCCGGCCGGCAGCGCCAGTACCGTTTGGGGGGTGACTGAACCGAGGCGGGCGATAATTCTGCTCCACACCGTTTGCTGAGCCCGGGTGGAAATCTGCTGTCCGACAATCGAATGAATCAGTGCGTCAAACAGATCAGGGCGCACTTCCCGTTCGATCCGTCCGATCCGGTCGATCGCGGCAGAGAGCCGTTTGTCGCGGGATTTCAGATAGGCGACCTCCTGTTCTCCATAGGAAAAAAACATCCCATACCCTCCGTAAAACAAGGGGCCGCCGCATACGGTGCGGCAGCCCCGTTCCTGACCCGGCCGGTCAGACATTGAACCGGAACAGTATAACATCCCCGTCCTGCACGACATAATCCTTTCCTTCCGACCGATAAAGGCCCTTCTCCTTGGCGGCCGCAATCGAACCGCAGGCAATCAGATCGTCATAGGAGACGATCTCTGCCCGGATGAAGCCCCGCTCAAAATCGGAATGGATCTTTCCCGCCGCCTGCGGCGCACGGGTTCCCCGGGTAATGGTCCAGGCGCGGACCTCCGGCTTGCCCGCCGTCAGGTAGGAGATCAATCCCAGCAGCGCATAGCCGGCAGTAATCAGGCGATCCAGCCCCGACTCCTGCAGGCCCAGTTCCTCGAGGAACATCTGCTTGTCCTCATCATCGAGTTCCGCAATCTCCTCTTCCGCCTTGGCGCAGACCGGAATGACCTGTGCATTCTCGGTCTTGGCGATTTCAACCACCTGTTGATAGTAACGGTTATAGCCCTGCCCGGCACAGGCCAGGTCAGCCTCACTGAGGTTGGCGGCAAAGATGACCGGTTTTGCCGAAAGCAGCGGCGTATCGTGCAGCAGCTCCTGCTCCTCCTCGGTCATCGGAAAGCTGCGTGCACTTTTGCCCTCGGTCAGGTGGGCCAGCATCCGCTCGAAAAACTCCGCTTCAGCCAGGAACTTCTTGTCGCCCTTGGCAGCTTTTTTGGCACGATCGATCCTGCGCTCGACCATCTCGATGTCCGAAAAAATCAGCTCGAGATCGATGGTTTCGATATCCCGGACCGGATCAACCGAGCCATCGACATGGACAATCTCCCCGTCCTCAAAGCAGCGCACGACGTGGACAATTGCGTCGACCTCCCGGATGTGGGACAGGAACTTGTTGCCCAGGCCCTCGCCCTTGGAAGCACCCCGCACCAGCCCTGCAATATCGACAAATTCAATCACCGCAGGAGTAACCTTCTCCGGCTGGTACATCTCGGCAAGACGGTCCAGACGCTTGTCCGGCACCGCCACCACCCCGACATTCGGCTCTATCGTGCAAAACGGATAGTTGGCCGACTGTGCGCCGGCGTTGGTAATCGCATTAAAGAGGGTCGATTTCCCCACATTGGGAAGCCCTACGATGCCTAATTTCATAGATTTCTGCATCTCCTTATTTCTGCCTGTTTTCAGGGGACTGCACCGCAGCAGTAGATGGCGGGCCTGGTCCACGGGTTTGGAAAGGACCGGCCTGCCGCAATATGATTATTATAGCAGATCAAGGGCCTGTCCTCAAGCGATTTTTCCTGATCCGGTCCCGCCGCCCGGCATCTTTCGACTCGGCCTATCCTCCCCACTCACACCGGCAAACCCGCTCCCGATGCGAAATCCCCTGAGCAGCCGTAAGGCTCTGTCAGGGCAGTTCCCGTTTCTGCGGGCCATGCGCCGCAAAAATGCACCAAAAACTGTATTTTTCTCTCCACTTCACCCGGCGTAATTCGATGTAATCCGGCGTAAAGGCAAGTATTCCTGATCTCCTCGGCAAAATCCCCCACCAATACCCGCAGTCAGTTAAATTTCACCAAGAATTGCACACTTTTTTTTCGAAACCGACTGTGTTATAATGCAGTTGTCTGTAAAAATGCAGTACACGCAGGGAATCCCGCCCGTTTGCGGCGGCCGGAAAATGAGGTTCAGATGTTACGAATTGGCATTGATATCGGATCCACTACCATCAAATACGTCGTTCTCGGGGAGGACGGCGCCATTTTGTCGCAATCCTATGAGCGGCATTTCTCCCAGATTGTACAGAAAACGTCCGAGCTGCTCTCCCATATCCAGGAGCAATACCCGGAATATGAAACCGCCCAGGTTTCCATCTCCGGTTCGGCCGGAATGGGTATGGCGGAAAGCTGCGGCATTCCCTTTGTACAGGAGGTTTTCGCCACCCGTATTGCGCTGACCAACCGAATGCCCGACGTCGATGTGGCGATCGAACTCGGCGGGGAGGATGCCAAAATCCTCTTCCTGACCAACGGGCTGGAAGTTCGGATGAATGGCTCCTGCGCCGGCGGAACCGGCGCCTTCATCGATCAGATGGCAACGCTGCTCTGCTGCTCCCCCGATGAGATGAACGAAGCTGCCTCCCACGCCACCCGCCTGTATACCATTGCCTCCCGCTGCGGCGTTTTTGCCAAGTCGGACATTCAGCCGCTGCTCAACCAAGGGGCTCAGCACAGCGATCTGGCCGCTTCGATCTTCGCCGCGGTGGTCAATCAGACCATTGCCGGACTGGCGCAGGGCCGCCCGATCAAGGGAAAGGTGGCCTACCTCGGCGGACCGCTGACCTTCCTGTCCGAGCTGCGGCGCAGCTTCGATCATGCGCTCGAATTAACGGGAATCTGCCCGGAGGATTCGCTCTATTATGTGGCGCTCGGTGCGGCGCTCTCCTGTGACGCCTCCTGTGAGCGGAATTTTGGCCAGATGCTGGATCAGCTGTCCTCCTTCTCCCAGCAGGGCAACTATAATTCCATTGCGCCGCTCTTTCGCAGCGAAGAGGAGTACCAGGAATTTGCCGCCCGGCACGCCTGTCACACCGTGGAACGCGCCGATCCCGAAGAATACCGCGGCGACGCCTTCATCGGGGTGGATTCCGGCTCGACTACTCTGAAAATCGCCGTGATCGATGAACAGGGCAGAATTCTTGCTGATACTTATCGCTCCAATCAGGGCAACCCTGTGTCGGTGGCCAAAGGCTTCTTGCAGAATTTTCTGGAACGCTATCCGTCGATCAATATCGCCGGTTGCACCGCCACCGGCTACGGTGAGGACCTGATCCGAAGCGCCTTTTCGCTTGACTATGGTATCGTTGAGACGGTTGCCCACCTCAAGGCCGCCCAGCACTTTTTGCCCGACGTTGAGTTTATCATCGATATCGGCGGCCAGGACATTAAATGCTTCAAGATCAAAAACGGCGTCATTGATTCAATCTTTCTCAATGAGGCCTGTTCATCGGGATGCGGCTCCTTCCTGCAGACCTTTGCCAATGCGCTGGGCTATTCCTCGGAGGATTTTGCCCGTCTTGGCCTCTTCGCCGACCGCCCGGTCGATCTGGGCAGCCGTTGCACCGTATTCATGAACTCCTCGGTCAAACAGGCGCAGAAGGATGGCGCTACCATCGAAAATATCTCGGCCGGACTGTCCATTTCGGTAGTCAAGAATGCCCTTTATAAGGTCATCCGCGCTTCCTCCCCCGAGGAGCTGGGAAAGCGAATCGTCGTGCAGGGCGGAACCTTCCTCAACGACGCGGTGCTGCGCGCCTTTGAGCAGGAACTCGGCATCCAGGTCGTACGTCCCGCCATTGCGGGGCTGATGGGCGCCTACGGCGCGGCCCTTTACGCGCTGGAGCACCGCAAGGAGAAGAGCAGCCTGCTTTCAGCCGAGGAATTCCAGACCTTCTCACACACTGTGCGGGATATCAACTGCGGCCTCTGCCAGAACAACTGCCGTCTGACCGTCAATACCTTCTCCGGCGGACGCAAGCTCATTTCAGGCAACCGCTGCGAGCGCCCGATCACCCACAAGATCGATCACGGCACCCTCAACCTCTATGATTATAAGCTGCGGCTGTTACAGGGCTATCCGCCCTTCTCAGGGCCGCGCGGCCGGATCGGCATCCCGATGGGGCTCAACTTCTATGAGCTGCTCCCCTTCTGGTACGCTTTCTTTACTTCGCTGGGCTTCTCGGTTGTGACTTCGCCGACCTCCAACCGGGGGCTCTATCTGCGCGGGCAGAACACCATTCCCTCCGATACCGTCTGTTTCCCGGCCAAGCTGATGCACGGGCATGTCCAGACCCTGATCGACCAGGGAGTCGATTACATCTTCTATCCCTGCATGAGCTACAACCTGGACGATGGCATCAGCGTCAACCACTACAACTGCCCGGTCGTGGCCTATTATCCTGAAGTGATCGGCGCCAATATGCCCGATCTGAAAAAGGTCACCTTTATCAACGACTATGTCGGCATCCACAACCCGCGCTTCTTTGCAAAGAAGTCCTTTGAGATGCTCTCCCGTCATATTCCGAATCTCACGCGCAGCGAGGTGGAGCGGGCAACCCGGGACGCCTATACCGAGCTGGAGGCCTACCACCGGCGTGTCCAGACCCGGGGCGACGAAATCATCCGACAGGCCCGTCAGGAAGGGCGGCAGATCGTCGTCCTCGCCGGGCGGCCCTACCATATCGATCCTGAGATCAACCACGGGATTGACAAGCTGATCGCGGGCTTTGGCGCTGCGATCATTTCGGAGGACGTCGTCAGCAGCCGGGTCAAGGAGCCGGTTCATGTCCGGGTGCTCAACCAGTGGACCTATCACGCGCGGCTCTATGCGGCGGCCCGCTACATCAAGGATCAGCCGGATATGCATCTGGTCCAGCTGGTATCCTTCGGCTGCGGCATCGATGCGATCACCACCGACGAAGTCCGCTCCCTTCTCGAGGAGGAGGGGCGGCTCTACACCCAGATCAAGATTGATGAAATCACCAACCTTGGCGCAGTCAAAATCCGTTTGCGTAGCCTCTTCGCGGCGGTCGAACAGCAGCGCCAGAAGGAGGCTTCCCGATGACCTCACCAATCCGCAACAAGGAGGGGCATGTCATCTTCACCCGGGAGATGCGTGATACCCACACCATCCTGGTTCCGATGATGCTGCCGATCCACTTCACCTTCATCCAGAAGCTGCTGACCAGCGCGGGTTACCATGTCGAAATCCTTCAGAATCATTCCCATGAGGTGATCGAAAAGGGGCTCAAATATGTCCATAACGACACCTGCTACCCCGCTCTTGTCGTCATCGGCCAGATGATCGACGCCCTCGACAGCGGAAAGTATGACCTTTCCAAGACCGCCTTGATCATGAGTCAGACTGGCGGCGGCTGCCGTGCCTCCAACTACATCCACCTGCTTCGCAAAGCACTGGAAAAGGCGGGCTACGGTGATCTCCCCGTTATCTCGGCCAACCTGTCGGGGCTCGAAGCGAATCCCGGCTTTCAAATCACCCTGCCGCTGATCCGCAAGATGATCGCGGCGCTGATCTACGGCGATATGATCATGCTGCTGGCCAACCAGACCCGCCCCTATGAGATCGCGCAGGGGGCCACCGAGCGGGTGATCGAAAATCTGATCGAGCGGCTCTGCTCCCAGTTTGAGAAGGGACGGGGGATCTCCAGCCGGGAGATGCGCCAGAATCTTGAGCAGATCGCTTCGGAATTTGAAGCGGTCCCTGTCCACCTGGTTCCCCGAGTCCGGGTCGGCGTAGTCGGGGAGATCTTCGTCAAATACTCGGCGCTTGCCAACAACGGCCTGGAAGAATTCCTCGCCGGGCAGGGGTGCGAAGTCATGGTCCCCGGCGTGCTCGGCTTCATGCTCTATAGTGTAGACGCCCGCCTGGAGGACTACAAGCTCTATGGCGGCAACCGCTTCCATTACACGGCCGCTTCGATGCTGATGGACTTCTTTCTCGGAATGGAAAAGACGATGCTCGATGTTCTAAAGCAGCATCCCCGCTTTGTCGCCCCGTCCCCGTTCCATGAACTTAAGGAGATGGTTTCCGGCGTCATCGGGCTGGGCAACAAGATGGGAGAGGGTTGGCTGCTCACCGCAGAAATGATCGAACTGATCCGTCATGGCTATGGCAACATCGTCTGCGCCCAGCCGTTTGGCTGCCTGCCCAACCACATCTGTGGAAAGGGAATGATCCACCGGCTACGCACCCTCTATCCCGAGTCCAATATTGTGGCAATCGACTATGATGCCTCCGCCACCCGGGTCAATCAGGAAAACCGCATCAAGCTGATGCTGGCGGTCGCCCGCGAGGAACTGGAAAAGCAGCAGTCCAAGGGCACCGTCAAAGAAGCAACGGTTGCGGTCTGACCCCGGAATGCCCGGCATCTGCGCGAAGAAAAACCGGTACGGCTTTCTGCCATACCGGTTTTTGTGTTGTATCGAAGTTTGTTCTTGACATATGACCGAAAAAGAGGTATCCTGTAACTGGTAAATGACATATGTCACAAAGGAGGAAAGCCATGCCCCGCCCTACCAAATGCAGACGGGTCTGCCGCTTTCCGCAGATCCTGGAATTCGCCCCGGCGCAGGGGGGATCGGAAAAGACGCCGGTTATCCTGACGGTAGACGAATATGAAACCATCCGTCTCATCGACAAGGAAGGTCTGTCACAGGAACAATGCAGCCGCCAGATGCAGATCGCCCGCACGACGGTGCAAAAGATCTACGAAACTGCCCGCAAAAAGGTGGCGGATGTTCTGGTCGACGGTCTCCCGCTTCGGATCGAAGGGGGCGAATACCGGCTCTGTGACGGGGGAAACCCCTTCTGCGGACGGCAGCAAGGTTGCCAAAGACAACCGTGTCAACGATTTCAAACACCAAAAGGAGAAGATATCATGAGAATTGCAGTTACCTACGAGGACGGACAAATTTTTCAGCATTTCGGTCATTCCAAGCAATTCAAGCTCTATGACATCAACGGGCAGCAGATCCTGTCTTCCAAAGTTGTCGACGTTGTCGGCGGCGGGCATGGGGCGTTGGCGGCCTTCCTTCGCTCCCTGCAGGTCGATACACTGATCTGCGGTGGAATTGGAGGCGGCGCACAGCAGGCGCTCGCGGAAGCCGGAATCCGGCTGTACGGCGGCGTTTCGGGAGATCCCGATGCGGCCGTCAAGGCCCTGCTTGAGGGAAGCCTCGCCTACAATCCAGACATCCAGTGCAGCCATCACGATGCATCCCATTCCCATGAAGGCGGCTGCGGCCACCATGAAGGGAGCTGCGGCGGTCACCACGAGGGGTGCTCGGGCCATCACGGCAGCTGCGAACACTGATTTGAATCTCCCTTTCCCGCCCGCCGGCATCTGCCGGCGGGTCTTTTTCTGTCCCTATGAAAAATGCCCGGGAGCTTCTCCCGGGCGGGCAAACGGACCTTATTTCAGCCGCTGAAAGAAGCAGCTGTGTGCGCCGGTATGGCAGGCGGGGCCGGTCTGCTCAACGAGAACCAGCAGCGTATCGTCGTCGCAGTCACCATAGATCTCCAGCACCCTTTGCAGGTGGCCGGAGGTCGCCCCTTTGTTCCAAAGCTCCTGCCGGGAGCGGCTGAAAAACCAGGTGTAGCCGGTTTCCAGCGTCAGCCGAAGGCTTTCCTGATTCATATAAGCGAGCATCAGCACCTCTCCGGTGCTTTTTTCCTGGACAATGGCGGGGATCAGCTCCCCCTTCTGAAAGAAACGTCCGAGATCCTGTTGTTCCATTTGCCTACCTCCGCACCGGGATACCCCGGGAATGCAGGTACTCCTTGACCTGTCCCACCGTCAGCTCCCCATAATGAAACAGGCTGGCCGCCAGCGCCGCGTCAGCCCCGGTATGCTCGAACACATCGGCAAAATCCTTGAGGCTGCCGCATCCGCCCGAGGCGATGACCGGAACCGGAACCGCCCGGGAAACCTGATCGGTCAATTCCAGGTCAAAACCGTTTTTGGTGCCGTCGGCATCCATCGAGGTCAACAGAATCTCCCCTGCGCCGAGCTGCACCACCTTTTTGGCCCAGTCGAGCGCATCCAGGCCGGTATCAATCCGGCCGCCGTTGATAACGACGGTGAAGGAACCGTTTGTCGTGCGTCGGGCATCAATCGCCACCACGATACACTGGCTGCCGAAGGCCTGTGCCCCGTCGGAAATCAACTGCGGGGTACGCACCGCAGCCGAATTGAGCGACACCTTGTCGGCGCCCGCACGCAGCAGGCTGCGAATCTCATCGATCGAGCCAATCCCACCGCCGACCGTCAGCGGGACAAACACCTTCTGTGCGGTTTTCCGGACCACCTCAACCATCGTGCCGCGGCCCTCATGGGTCGCCGTAATATCCAAAAAGGTGATCTCGTCTGCACCCTGAGCATTGTAGGCCATCGCGCACTCCACCGGGTCGCCCACCGTCTGCAGCCCGACAAAGTGAATCCCCTTGACCACCCGGCCGTCCTTGACGTCCAGGCAGGGGATGATGCGCTTAGCCAACATTCTGGTCACCCCCGAGACGCACCGCCTCACCGAGGCCCAGCGTCCCTGCATAGAGGGATTTTCCGCAGATCGCACCGTAAAGCCCCTCATGCATCAGCTCCTTGATATCTTCGATGCCGGAAACGCCCCCCGAAGCGATCACCTTGCAGCAGACCGCACCGGAAAGTTCCCGCAGCAGATCAAAGGAGGGGCCTTTGAGGGTGCCGTCCCGGGTGATATCGGTAAAGATCAGGGTCTGCACGCCCATATCCTCCATCCGCTGGGCCAGCTCGATAAAATCCATCTCACTGGTATCCAGCCAGCCGCGGGTCGCCACCTTGCGGTTCTTCGCGTCGATCCCGACCGCGAGCTGCGCGCCAAATTCCTTGACTGCCTCGGCCACCAGACTGGGATTTTCCAGCGCGGCCGATCCAAGCACCACCCGGGAAATCCCATGGGAGAGGTAGAATTCGATCGTCTCCATATCCCGGATGCCGCCGCCAAGCTCGACTTTCATTCCGGAATGGGCCGCCACCGAAAGAAAGACCCCCTCATTTTTGCGATGTCCTTCAACTGCGCCGTCGAGATCCACCATATGCAGCCAGACCGCGCCGCCCTTGCGGAAGACCTCTGCCGTCGCCAGCGGATCGTCCGCCACCTGGGAGGCTGTTGAAAAGTCACCCTGAATCAGGCGCACACAGCGCCCCGCCTGGATATCAATTGCCGGGAGGATAATCATTCCTCCGCCACCACCTTTGCAAAGTTTTTCAGCATCGAAAGACCAACCGGCCCGCTCTTTTCCGGGTGAAACTGTGCCCCAAAGATATGGCCGTTGCCGACCAGCGCCGGGATTGTGCCGCCGTACTCGGTCGTCGCCAACAGATACTGCGGTGCACAGGCTGCCGCGAAGGAATGCACAAAATAGACACAGTCCCCATCCTTCGTGTCGGCAAGCAGCGGGGAGGGTTGCCGGATTGTCAGCGCATTCCATCCGATATGTGGCAGCTTGAGGGAACCGCAGCAAATCCTCCCAACCGATCCGGGAATCAGCCCGAGGCCTTTAGTATACCCGAATTCGCTGGAACTGTCAAAGAGCATCTGCATCCCCAGGCAGATGCCAAGCAGCGGTTTTTTTCCTGCTTCCTCCTGAATCACCGGAATCAGGCCCGTTTCGGAGAGCTTGCTCATCGCATCGGGGAAGGCCCCAACCCCTGGCAGAATAATTCCGTCCGCACGGCGGATGGCCGCCGGATCCCGGGTGATCACCGCCTCGATCGACAGATACTCACAGGCGTTTTTGACGCTGAAGAGGTTCCCTGCCCCGTAATCGACAATCGCTAGCATCGCAACGTCCTCCTACAAAACCCCTTTGGTCGAGAGGGCAACGCCCCCGGTTTCCTTCAGTGCGGCCGACAGCGCATGCGCCAGCGCCTTGAACAATGCCTCCGCCTTGTGGTGGTCATTTTTTCCGGAAAGTATCCGGCAATGCAGCGTGATCCCGGCGTTGAAGGCAAAAGCACGGAAAAATTCCTCCACCATCTGGGTATCCATCTCCCCGATCCGGTCGCCGGAAAACTCGCAGTCGAACACCAGATAGGGCCGCCCGCTGACATCGAGCGCGCAGAGGGCCAACGCCTCATCCATCGGGATCATTGCACTGCCATATCGGGCGATCCCGGCGCGGTCGGCAGCCTGTGCCATCGCCTGGCCCAGCACGATCCCCACATCCTCAATCGTATGATGGCAGTCGACCTCAAGGTCCCCCTTGCAGGTGAGGACCAGCCCAAATCCCGCATGGACCGCCAAGGCGGTGAGCATGTGATCAAAAAAACCGACTCCGGTCGAAATCGAAATTTCTCCGCCGTCGAGACAGAGGGACAGAGCGATATCCGTCTCCCGGGTAGTTCGGCAAAGCTGTGCCTTTCTCATCCGTTGCACTCCTTTCCGCAGACGGTTTGCTCGAGCAGGTCGAGCACGCGCAGCAGCGTAGCCTCAGGTGCGACACTGATGCGGATCAGATGGGGGTCAAACTGTCGAAGTGAGATCCCCTGCGCGTGCATCGCGGCGGAAACCGCGTCGGCATCCTCGAGACGCAGCAGCACAAAATTGGTCACCGACGGATAGACCACCATCTTCTGCCGGGCGCGGTCGGCGATTGCGGCGAGGCGCTGCTTGAGCAGATCCATCAGCCGGCCGATCTCCTGCAGCGTCGCCTCCCGATGCTCGGGATGACGCAGCAGCACTGTAGCAATCGCCTGGTCGGCTGCGCTGACATTGTAGGCGTCGCGCACCGAGCGCAGCGCATAGGTCAGTTTTGGATCCGACACGGCAAAGCCAATCCGCGCTCCCGCCAGGCCCATTGCCTTTGAGAGGGTCCGCAGCACGATCAGGTTGGGATACCGTCCGGCCAGATCCAAAATACTCTGATCGGAAAAATCCATATAGGCCTCATCCACCACAACGAGGCAGCCGGCCTCCTCCACCACACGGATTACCTCTTCGCGGGTCAGCTGGCTCCCGCTCGGGTTGTTGGGGTTGGAGAAGATCAGCAGATCGGGCTGATAGCGCCGCACCCCGTCAAGCAGGTCATCGGCCGTAAAGGTCATATCCTCCCGGCGCGGAAGCTTCTCCACCCGGCGCCCAAAAATCGCCGCATTGCTCCAATAGCTGCCAAAATCCCGTTCCACCCCGAGCACCAAACCCTGGTAGGGAATCAGGCGGCCGACAATCATATTGATCAGCTCGTCCGAACCATTGCCCGGCACAACACAGTCGGGATCGACCGAAAAGGCCTTCCCAAATGCCTGCCGCAGCGCGACGGTGCGGTCGTCGGGGTAGCAGTTGAGATTTAGCGAAAGGATTGCGTCCGCCAGTTCCCGGCGAAGCCCCTCAGAGAGCGGCACACAGCTCTCGTTGGCGTCGAGTCGGGTGGGATAATCGGTTCCGCAGTAGGAAAACGGCTCGAGCGAATCAAGCGCAGGATTGAGTCTCATTCTTTCAACCTCACTTTCACGGCATTCGCGTGGGCCGACAGGCCCTCCCGCGCGGCGATGGTCAGGATATCGGGCGCCGCTTCAGCCATTGCGTCCCGGGTATAATACAGGAAGGCGCTTCGTTTCACAAAGCTGTCCACCCCCAGCGGGGAGAAGAACCGCGCCGTCCCGCTGGTGGGAAGCACATGGTTCGGTCCGGCATAATAATCTCCCAGCGGCTCAGGGGTATACTCGCCGAGAAATACACTTCCCGCATTGTCCAGCACACCCAGCAGCCGCATCGGCTCTCGGACCTGCACCTCCAGATGTTCGGGCGCCAGCTCGTTGGCCAGCGACACCATCTGTGCCTCATCCCGGCACAGGACAATCGCCCCGAAATGCTCCAGCGACTCCTCACTGATCGCCCGGCGCTCCAGCTTTTGGATCTGTTGGGCCAGCTGGGCCGCGGTTTGCTCGACCAGCCGTTCGCTGGTGGTCAGCAGCACGGCGGAAGCCATCCGGTCATGCTCGGCCTGTCCCATCAGATCGGCCGCCAGATAGACAGGGTTGGCAGTATCGTCCGCCAGAATCAGAATTTCGCTCGGGCCGGCAATCATATCGATATCCACCGTCCCGTAAAGCAGCCGTTTGGCAGTCGCGACATAGACGTTTCCCGGCCCCACAATCTTGTCACAGCGGGGAACCGATTCGGTGCCCCAAGCGAGCGCCGCCACCGCCTGCGCCCCACCCATCAAGAACACCCGATCGACGCCGCACAGCGCCGCCGCCACCAGGATATCGGGATTTGGCTTGCCATCCGGTCCGGGCGGCGTGACCATGATCAATTCCTTTACCCCGGCAATTTTCGCAGGAATCGCGTTCATCAGCACCGATGAAGGATAGGCCGCCGTACCACCGGGTACATAGAGCCCCACCCGGTGCAGCCCTCTCACCCGCTGTCCCAGGATCACCCCATCGGGCTGCGGATCAATGAAGCCCTGGGTCTTCTGCCGCTGGTGAAACGCCGCGATCTTCTCCTGGGCGTTGAGCAGCGCCGAAACAAAAGCAGGATCTGCCTCGGTCAGCGCGTCGTTGATCCGCTCACGGTCCACCTCAAACTGCTCCGGGCAGCGGCGGTCAAACTGCAGGGTGTAGCGGCGCACCGCTTCATCCCCGTGCAGGCGGACCTCCTCGAGGATCTCCTCCACCGCCCTGGCGACATCCTGCCGCGTCTGCCGGGAACGCCGGCGCATCTGTTCGAAGAATTCCTTCTCCTGAACCCCGTCGGCTATGACCGTCCGGATCATGATGTTTCCTCCTTTGCGGCGTTGAGCCGTCCGACGATTTCCTCAATCTCCGCCTTGCGAAGCTTGAGACTGGCGATATTGACGATCAGCCGGGTCGAAACCTCACAGACCGTCTCGACGACCTCAAGGCCGTTTTCCGCGAGGGTCTTTCCCGTCTCCACCAGATCGACGATGGCATCGGTCAGGCCAAGCACCGGACCGAGTTCCACCGATCCCTCAATTTTGATAATCCCGACATCCAGCTGTTTACGGGAAAAATAATCAGCGGCAATCTTCGGATATTTGCTTGCAACCCGACGCGCCGCATAGCCGGAAAAAAAGTCGCTTCCCTTCGGGGCGGCCAGAACCATCCGGCAGCGCCCGATCCCCAGGTCGGCCATCTCATAGAAGGAACTGCCGTTTTCCAGAATGGTGTCCTTTCCGACAATGCCGATGTCACAGGCCCCCGTCTCGACATAGGTGATGACATCAGCCGCCTTGGCAAAGACCACATCAATCTCTCCCCCGTCGGTCGGAACGATCAGGCGGCGGCCTTTATCCCGCAACCCCTGGCAGCCGTAGCCCGCCTTTTCCAGCAGAGCCACCGCCCCTTTTTCAATGCGGCCCTTGGTCAGGGCCATCCGTATCGTCCGGTTCATGCTCATCCCTCCCTGGCCAAATCGCCCACCACACGGAACACCCGGTCAAAGCCCTGTGGCGCCGGGGCGGTTTCCGCTTCCTGTACCGGGATCATCTGCGCGGCAAAATGCTGGCTGCACAGCCGTTCAAGCAGCGAAAAGGTCTCGGATACGCCGCTTGCGGCATCAACCAGCACCGCGGCAGAAGGCGGGGCAACCGGCGGACAGCCCTGTACCCGTTCGCAGAGCAGATCGAGATTGATTCCAAAGCCGGTTGCCGGACGTGCAGGCCCAAATTCACCGATCAGATCGTCATACCGTCCGCCCGACAGCACCGCCTCCCCCGCACCGGCCGTATAGCCGCGGAAGATGATGCCGGTATAGTAATCGGCCTGGTTGACCAGCCCGAGATCGATGGTCAGATGCTCCCCCAGCCCCAGCGCGGACAGGGCGTGATAAAGACCAGCCAGCGCATCCAGCGCGCGATCGGCCTCCCCATCCGAGAAAAGGGCGCGGGCCTCGTCGAGCACCGCAACCGATCCAAAGAGGGCCGGCAGCTTACGCAGTGCTTTTTGGGCTGGACAGCCGTCAAAACGTTCGAGCAGAAGATCGAGCGCCGGAAAATTCTTGTGTTCCACCAGCTCCCGGATCTGCTCTCGGGTCGCCGGGTCGGTCCCCAGGCTGTCGACCAGGGCGTTGAAATAGCCAATATGGCAAAGTTCCAGCTGATAGTCCGACCCACAGACCGCCTGCAGGCTCTTGCAGGCGAGCTCGACAATTTCGACGTCACACAGCGGCAGACTGCTTCCAACCAGCTCCACCCCCATCTGGGAGATCTCGCCCGATACCCCGGAATGGCCGCTGGCGTGGCGATAGATCTTCTGGTGGTAAAAGAGCCGAAGCGGGCCGGCTTCATTGCGTAAACGGGCGCCGATCAGCCGTGCGATCGGAATCGTGCAGTCGGGGCGCAGCACCAGAATCCTCCCGCTCGAATCGATCAGTTTGTAGATCGCTTCCTGCGGAAAATAGGCCCGCGCCGTGTCAAAAACGTCGTAGTATTCCAACACCGGCGTCGAAACCTCCCGGAAACCACGCGAAGCGAAGAGGCTCCGCAGCGCACCGGCCAGGCTGCTCCTCTTTTCACACTCGCCAAACAGGCGGTCCTTGGTCCCTTCGGGGGTAATCTTGTTGTACTGCTTCATCTGGCGTCCTCCGATTTACTTTAGCATGCTAATATGGCAGCGTAAAAAAGTTATGTGCCTATCCTACCATATCCTGGCCGCTTCGTCAACTAAAAGAGGGAAATCTGGCTGCTTTCGGGCAAATCACCAAAAGCGCCGATCGTTTTGAGGGTCTCAATGATAGTTTTTGACGCCGTAGTGTGCTCGGAGAACTCCTCCACCGACAGAAACGGCCCCTTCTGCGCCGCATCATAGAGGCTTTCGGCTGCCGAAAGACCGACTCCCTTCAGGGCGGAGAAAGGCAGCCGCAGCTTACCGTCCTCGATGGTAAAGCGGTTGGCAGTGGAATGCTCAAGGCTGATCGGCAGGAATTCATAGCCACGCGCAAGCATCTCGTTGGTGACGACCAGCATTTCAAGCTGGCCCTCCTCCTTCGCGCTGCGATCGAGTCCGACCGCCCGCAGCGCCTCGATCTTGGCGCGTACCGCCGCCCGGCCGCCGATCGCCGCCTCCCCGTCAAAATCATCGGGGCGGGAGGTGAAATAAGTCGCATAGAAGGCGAGCGGCTGATAGACCTTGTACCAGCCCAGCTTGACTGCCGAAAGAACATAGGCCGCCGCGTGCGCCTTGGGGAACATGTACTTGATCTTGAAGCAGCTGTCGATATACCAGTCGGGGACATCGTGCGCCTTCATTTCCTCGACCATCTCCGGGGTCAGCTTTTCGCGCGCCTTGCCCTTTCGGGTAATCTCCATGATGTTGAAAGCGAGCGACGGATCGAGCCCCTTGTGCATCAGATAGACCATGATCGAATCACGGGTACCGATCACCTGCGAGATATCACAGGTGCCATTCTGAATCAGCTCCTGTGCGTTTCCCAGCCAGACATCGGTGCCGTGGGAAAGGCCGGAAATCTGCAACAGATCGGAAAAATTCTTCGGCTGTGCTTCGATAAGCATTCCCCGGACAAAATGGGTCCCCATCTCGGGCAGCGCCAGCGAGCCGGTCTCGCAGTCGATCTGCTCCGGCGTCACTCCAAGCGCCTCAGGCGAGGTGAAAAGGCTGTAAACCTTTGGATCGTTGGTCGGCACATCGTCGATCTTAATTCCGGTGTAGTCCTCCAGATGCTTATAGATGGTCGGAACCACATGTCCGAGCTCGTCGAGCTTGAGGATATTGTCGTGCAGCGCATGGAAATCAAAGTGGGTGGTCATCATCCCCGATTCGCTCTTGTCGGCCGGATACTGCACCGGGGTGAAGTCAAAGACGTTCATGTTCTGCGGAACAACGACCATGCCACCCGGATGCTGTCCGGTGGTTCGCTTGACGTCGGTGCAGCCGATCGCCAGCCGTTCCTCCTCCGCCTTGTGAACCACCCGGTTCCGTTCAGACAGATATTTTTTGACATAGCCGTAGGCGGTCTTTTCCGCCACCGTTGAAATGGTGCCGGCCTTGAAAACCTGCGTCTCGCCGAAAAGTTCCACGGTATAGCGGTGGATATCCGACTGGCATTCGCCCGAGAAGTTCAGATCGATATCGGGCTGTTTGTCCCCCTTGAAGCCCAGGAAGGTCTCGAACGGGATGTCGTGCCCGTCCTGATGCATCCGGGTACCGCAGCGCGGACAGCTTTTGGTCGGCAGATCGAAGCCCGACCCCACCGAACCATCGGTGATAAACTCGGAATACTGACAATTTGGGCAGACATAATGGGGCGGGAGGGGATTGACCTCCGAGATGCCCGACATCGTGGCCGCAAAGGAAGAGCCAACCGAGCCCCGGGAGCCAACTTTATAACCCAGGCTCTCCGATTTGGCGACCAGCTTCTGCGCGGTCATGTACATCACCGAAAAGCCGTTGGTAATGATCGAATGCAGCTCCTTCTCCAACCGTTTGGAGACGATCTCGGGCAGCGGCTCGCCATAGGTGCGTTTGGCACGTTCCCAGCAGATGCGCTGTAACTCCTCATCCGAGCCTTCGATCGACGGCGGATAGACGCCGGATGGAATCGGCTGCATGACCTCGACCTGATCGGCGATGGCGTTCGGATTGGTAACTACCAATTCCATCGCCTTATCCGCCCCCAGATAGGAAAACTCCTCGAGCATTTCGTCGGTCGTCTTGAGATAGAGGGGAGGCTGATTGTCCGCATCTTCAAAGCCCATTCCGGCCATCAGCACCGCCCGGAAGATCGCATCCTCAGGATTGAGAAAGTGGACGTCCCCCGTCGCGCAGACCGGCTTGTGCAGCTGCTCTCCCAGACGCACAATGGTCCGGTTGAGATCGCGAAGCTCCTCCTCATTGCGGCACCGGCCGGTACGCATCAGGAATGCATTGTTCCCAATCGGCTGTACCTCAAGGAAATCATAGAACCGTCCCATCTCCAGCAGTTCGTTCCACTGCTTGCCGTCGAGGACGGCGCGGAACAGCTCCCCCGCCTCGCAGGCCGAGCCGATGATCAGGCCTTCTCGCCATTTGACCAGATTGCTCTTGAGAATCCGCGGGTGCTTATAAAAATTGGTCACATGGCTCTCAGAAATCAGGCGATAGAGGTTCTTGAGCCCGGTGTAGTTCTTAACCAGCAGGATAATATGGTAGCTGGGTACCTTCTTAAAATCGACCCGGCCCAGTATCGTATTGAGATCGGAAACGGTACGCCCCTCAATCCCATCGATCTCACCGAGCATCCGCCCGAATACCTGCGCCAGCGCCCTCGCATCGTCGCAGGCGCGGTGGGCCTGAAACGGCTCGAGCTTGAGATGCTCCGCCAGCTTGCCCAGCTTGAAGGACTTGAGGGTGGGATATAGCGCGCGGGCCAGAATCAGCGTATCAACCGATGAAAAGCGATAGGGCATCCTGCAACGCCGGGCAGCCGCCTTGAGAAAGCCGGTGTCAAACGGCGCGTTGTGGGCGACAAGCACCGCATCCTCCCCGCCGCAGAAGCGGTAAAATATCGCCAGCGCCTCCGCCTCGGAAGGCGCATCCCGCAGCATCTCATCGGTGATACCGGTCAGATTGACTATCTCAGGGGTAAGGGTGCGCTCGGGATTGACAAAGGTGTCGAACTCCTCAACGATTTCTCCGTTGCGGATCCGCACCGCACCGATTTCAGTAATCCGCTCGGTTGCAGCTGAAAGGCCGGTCGTCTCCAGATCGAAGACGATCATCTCCCCCGACAGGGATTTGTCGGTCCCCCCCTGTACCGCCGGAATCTGGTCGTTGACCAGATATCCCTCCACTCCGTAGAGGATCTTGATCGGCGTCCCTTTTTTCGCCAGATCCCCCGCGGTAGAAACTGCCTCTGGAAAGGCCTGTACCACCCCGTGATCGGTGATGGCAATCGCTTTATGTCCAAAACGGGCCGCGGTTTTTACCAGATCCTTGGCAGTCACCAGCCCGTCCATCGTCGACATTTTGGTGTGGGCATGCAGCTCCACCCGTTTGACTTCGCTGGTATCCTGCCGCTGAAGCTTTTCGACCCGTGCAATGCTGTAGGCGCGGATATTGACCTCCCGGTCGTATTTGTCGAAGGAAGCCTCCCCCTGAAAAACCAGCGTCTGTCCCGGCTTGATCGTCTCATAGGGGGCAATGTCATTTCTGTCAACGATTGCCTTGAGCAGATTGGAACCGGTGTAATCGGTCACATAAAAGCTGTAGATTCGTTTCGAGCCGTCCTTGCTGTCCTTAAACTCCGCCTTAAAGACATCCCCCCAGCCGACCAGGCGGCCGGTGCCCTCATTGATCTCGGCGAGCGGTATCGGGGTTCCGCGCACCGCGCGCCCGACAATCTGCTGCATCGAATCGGGGACAAACGGAAGCCCCTTCGCGTCAAAGGAAAATTTCACCTTTGGCGGACCGGCTGGTTTGGACGGTGCGCTCGCTGCCTTCAGCTCCTGTTCGATCTTTTTCAGGACGGGGTTGTCCTGACCCAGCTCGGTCTCTCCGGCGAAGGAGACCTCCACCGTCCGGTCAAACTGCGCCAGCAGCAGCTCGGCGAGCTTTTCTGGAACCTGCAGGCTTTGCAGCTGCTGTGCGCCGCCGTTGTGCAGCGCAATGACCAGATGATCCCCGTCCAGCGACAGCCGGCTGTTGTCCAGAAACCCGTTGACCGGAAGGCCCATCCGCCGCAGCTCAGCAATCATGACCTCCTGGTAGTCACAGCAGAGCAGCTGCGGGGCATACCGCGGTATCAGCCGGCACTCCGAGAGGGCAAGGCGCTCGGTCAGCGCCCGCTCAAGAAGACGGATCTCCTCCCACTCCAGCAGCCGGGTACAGCGCAGAAAGAGCTGCATACTGCGGCTATGCTGGAAAATCTGCATCCGTTCGACCGAATCGACGGCGCAGGCCAGCTTCTCCGGCAGGCTGATCCCGCCGCAGAGCCGCAACAGCTGTTCAAAGCTCAGGTTTTCCATTCGTTTGCTCCCATTCCTCCAGGCGGCGCAGCAGCGCCGGCAGCAGCGCCTCCTCCGGCACCTTTTCCACAATCTCCCCGCGAACAAAGACCACCCCGCAGCCGTCCCCGCCGGCAATCCCGAGATCGGCCTCCCGCGCCTCGCCGGGACCATTGACCGCACAACCCATCACAGCGATCTTGCAATCCATCGGATAATCCGCCACCGCTTCTTCGACCTGATGCGCCAATCCGATCAGATCGATCCGGGTCCTGCCACAGGTCGGACAGGAGACAATCTGCGGACCATATCCCTTCTGCCCAAGAGCGCGCAGAATATCCTTCGCCGCCCGGATCTCCTGCACCGGGTCTGCGGTCAGAGAAACCCGGATGGTGTCCCCGATACCGTCAAGCAGCAGTGATCCGATCCCGATGGCCGATTTGATCAGGCCCTGCCGTTCGGTCCCCGCCTCGGTCACCCCGAGATGCAGCGGACAATCAAACCGCTCGGCTGCCAACCGGTAGGCCGCCACCATTGTCTGCAGGTCGGAGCTTTTGAGCGAAAGCACCACCTGATCAAAATCCGCCTGTTCGAGCATCTGCAGATGCCGTGCGGCGCTCTCAACCATCGCTTCGGCAGTCGGTCCACCGTATTGGGCGAGCAGCTCCCGTTCGACCGAACCGGAATTGACGCCCACCCGAATCGGGATCCCGTGCTCCCGACAGGTTCTGGCCACCGCCCGAACCCGGTCGGCTCCGCCGATGTTTCCGGGGTTGATGCGGATCTTGTCGGCGCCGGCGGCAACCGCTTCGATGGCCAGCCGGTAGTCAAAATGAATATCCGCCACCACCGGCATGCCGGTCTGCTCCTTGAGCGCGGCGATCAGGGGAAGGGCCTCCCGGTCGGGAACCGCGGTCCGAATGATCCGGCAGCCCGCTTCCTCCAGCGCCCTGGCCTGTCGGAGGTTTCCGTCGATGTCATGGGCCGGAACGCTGAGCATCGACTGAATGACAATCGGAGCGCCGCCTCCCATCGGGATACCGCCCACCAGAACCTGTTTGGAGCGTCTCATCGCTCTCCCTCCTGTATTTTTTGATGTAAAGAATCCATGCCGTAAACCGTCAAAGGCCGGGCGGAATTCCGCCCGGCCCCGGCCTGCTATCCAAAGAGGCGAAAAATATCGTTCCAGGTGACATAGAGCATCAGCATTACCATCAGCCCCACGCTCACCGACATGATGGCGGTAACCAACCGCTGGTTGATCGGCCGCCGGACAATCGCTTCTATCAGCGACAGAACGATCTTTCCACCGTCGAGAATCGGGATGGGAAGCAGATTAAAGATTCCAATGTTGATCGTGATAAAGGCGGCCATCAGCAAAAAGCTGTCGATCCCCATCTGGGTGGCCTGGCCGATGGCGCTGACTACCCCGACCGGCCCGGAAAGCTGATTGACTGCGTAGCGGCCGGTCAGCAAATCGATCAGCGAACCCCAGACCTGCTTGACGATCGAAAGACTCCAGTTGATCGGATAGGTCAGGTACTGAACCGGCGTCGCAGGGATCGCGGCCACCTTGAAGTCGATCGAGATAGCCTGAACCCCCTCTTCAAGCTGCTCCATCGGAAATTGAACCGGCAGGGTCAGCGTCTCTCCGCCGCGGGAAACGGTCATATCAATCAGGCCGTCCTCGTCGCGCAGGAACTCATAGGCGATATCATTGGAAGTCCTCACCCGATGTCCATTAACCCGAAGGATCCGGTCCCCCTCCATCAGCTGGGAGGCGCTCATTGCCCCCTCCTCAAACCGGACGATGGTGGTGGTGCCGACATAGCCAGTCATGGCAGTAAGGATCACAAGGATCACATAGCCAAGCACCAGGTTATTGAAGGCGCCGGCTAACAGCACCGCAATGCGGGAAAGCACCGGTTTATTCGAAAAGGATCCGGGGGAATCAACCGCCTCATCTTCCCCTTCGAGCATGACATACCCTCCGATCGGAAAAGCGCGCAACGAATAGAGGGTTCCATTTTTTTCTCGTTTCCAGAGCGCCGGCCCCATCCCAATCGAGAACTCGTAAACGGTTATCCCCGTCAATTTGGCAACGGTAAAATGTCCCAGCTCATGGACCAAGATAATCGCTCCGAAGATCAGAACGGCGGCCAGCGCCGTAATCAATCCCTGGATCAAAAGATACAATCACTCCTTTGCAGCTGTCACGCAAAACGCCCGCCGGGTCATACCGCGGCGGCCACCATCTCCCGGGCGGCCGTATCGGTGGCGAAAATCTGCTGCAGTGAGCCGTCCCACGGTCCAAGCGGCAGCGAAAGCGCCTGCCATACCAGCTCCCCGATCTTTAAAAACGAAATCTTTCCCGCCAGGAAGAGCGCGACAGCAGCCTCATTGGCTCCGTTGACCGCGCAGGGCCACAGCCCTCCCCGTTTGGCCGCTTCGATCGCCGCGGCCAGGCAGCCGAAGGTCTGCGGATCGGGCCGTTCAAAGGTCAGCGCTCCCGCCTCAAAGAGGGAGAGCGGCCGGGACAGTCCTGGCATCCGGTCAGGCCAGGTCAGCGCATACTGGATCGGAATCCGCATATCGGCTGTTCCGAGCTGGGCGATCACCGCCCCGTCGCAGAACTCCACCGCCGAATGCACGATGCTCTGCCGGTGAACCAGGATCTCAATCTGCTCGGGCTTTACCGAAAAGAGATGCATCGCCTCAATCAGTTCCAATCCTTTGTTCATCAGGGTGGCCGAATCGATCGTGATCTTTGCTCCCATCCTCCAGTTGGGGTGGCGCAGTGCCTGCTCCGGCGTAACCGATGCCAGCGCCGCACGGTCACGCCCAAAGAAGGGGCCGCCCGAGGCGGTGAGAAGGATCCTGTTTATTCTATCCCTCTTTTCCCCATTTAAGCACTGGAAAATCGCAGAATGCTCGCTGTCCACCGGGAGAATCGGCGTCTCGGTTTCGGCGCTGCGGCGCATCACCAGCTCTCCAGCGGTCACCAGCGACTCCTTGTTGGCCAGCGCCAGCGGAGTACCGGCATCCAACGCCGCCAGCGTCGCCTCCAGGCCTGCGATGCCTACCACCGCGTTGAGGACAATGTCCACCGGCACAGCCGCCAGCTCTGCCACCGCCTGCGGTCCGGCCGCTACTTCGATATCGGTATCAGCCAGCGCCGTTTTCAGCGCATGATAGCAGTCAGCATCCCCGACGACAACGCGGCGAGGGTGAAACTCCCTCGCCTGTCGCTCCAGCAGCGCCGTATTGCGGTGGGCGGACAGCCCCTGCACGGCGCAGTTCAGATGTCGGATAACCTCCAGTGTCTGGGTTCCGATCGAACCGGTCGATCCCAGAACGGTAACCGTCTTGCTCACATCATCCGTCCTTCTCAGACAAGCCAGGCCATCGGCAGATATAAAAACAGGTTGTAGACCAGCGGAATAACCAGCAAAACACTGTCGAACCGGTCAAGCACCCCGCCGTGTCCCGGCATAATATGGCCAAAATCCTTAATTCCAAACTGCCGTTTCATCACCGACGCCGACAGGTCCCCGATGATGCTCACCACCGAAATCAGCGGTGAAAGGCCCAGCAGCAGCCACAGATTGATTCCGATCGGATGGCCCGACCGGGCACAATACAGGCTGTACCCCAGCGCAACCAGCGCCTGACAGAGCAATGCTGTCACCGCTCCGCCGACTGCACCCTCCACCGTCTTTTTGGGGCTGATTTCGGGGGCCAGTTTGTGCTTTCCAAACAGCATCCCAAAAAAATAGGCACCGGTATCGCTCATCCAAGCGCCGACCAGGGTGACCAGCACCGCATAAAAACCGATGGTCATGCCAAAGATGTCCCGCAGATAAACAAAGCAGGTCATCGAAAAAGCGATCAGAATGGTAAAGCAGAAGATAAACCCCACCCGTTCCGCACGGATATCCCGATGGTGGAGCAGCAGTGCACAGAGCAGCACAAATGCAAAAAGGAAGCAGACTGCTGGCAGCGCCCGTTCGAGCATCCCGGTTTTGAAAAACGGGATGATCGCACCAAATGCCACCGCAATCAGCGAAATCGTGGTGTGGCGCTCCCCCGCGGCGGTAAACAGCTCATGAAGAGCCAGCACAATGATGAGCGCCACGGCGATGTTCAAAACGATCGTCTCAAAAAACGCGAACACCACAAACAGGATCAGCAGGCCGACAAGGGATGAAATGATGCGCTGCTTCAATCAAATTCCTCCAAACCGCCGGTCGCGCTGCCGGTATTCTTCAAGGGCGGCGTCAAGGTCGGCGGGGGTAAAATCGGGCCAGAGAATGTCCATAAACACAAACTCGGCGTATGCACACTGCCAGAGCAGGAAGTTGGACAGCCGCTTCTCCCCGCTCGGTCGGATGATCAGATCCAGTTCAGGCTGCCCCGCTGTATAGAGGGCGGAGGCCAGCCGTTTCTCATCGATCTCCTCCGGGGAAAGGATCCCCTCTTCCACCTGCCGGGCAAGGGTGCGGGCGGCGTGGACCAGTTCCTCCCGCCCGCCGTAGTTGATTGCCATATTAAGGATCATCCCGGTACAGCTGGCGCTCTCCCGCTCCACCTGTTCGATCTGCTGCTGCAGATCAGGCGCAAGCGCACTGCGATCCCCGATCAGCCTCAGCTGAATCTCCTGCCCCCGGTAACGTTCGGCCGACTGCAGCATCTCCCGCAGCAGGCGCATGATCTCATCGACCTCGCTGGCGGGCCGGCTCCAGTTTTCGGTGGAGAACGCGTAAAGTGTCAGCGACTGAACCCCCAGCTCCCGGCATCGAAGCACCACCGGTTCGACCGCTTTGGCGCCCTGCCGGTGTCCAAAAGACCGCGGAAGTCCGCGCCGCTTTGCCCAGCGGCCGTTTCCATCGAGGATAATCGCGATATGGGCCGGAACAGCCGCCCCGGCATTGGTCTGCTGCATGATGAATCCCCCAGACGTCATGAAGGCAATCTCAGACCTCCATGATCTCCTTTTCCTTGGCCGCCGCAATCTTATCGGCTTCCTTGCAGTATTTATCGGTCAGATCCTGGACCTTTTTCTCCAGATCCTTGGCGACATCCTCCGGAAGCTCCTTCTTTTTCGCCTTAATCTTTTCGTTGGCATCCCGCCGGATGGAGCGCAGCGCCACCTTGGAATCCTCCCCCATCTTGGCGATCTGGCGGCTGAGCTCGCGGCGTCTCTCCTCGGTCAGCGGCGGAAAATTCAGCCGCACTGCCGAACCGTCGTTCTGCGGATTGATGCCGATATCCGAGGCGAGGATGGCCTTTTCAATTGCCTTGAGGGTGCTGCGGTCCCAGGGAGTAATCAACAGCGAACGCGCTTCCGGCACCGAAATGGTGGCAACCTGATTGAGCGGGGTCGGCACATCATAATAAACTACCGTGATCTTATCAAGCAGCGCAGGATTGGCGCGGCCCGCACGGATCGCGGCGTAGTCCTGCCTGAGAACCGAAAGGGTCTTGGTCATCTTGACTTCGTAATCCTTGATAAAGGTATCCTGTTCCATTATGCTTCCTCCCTCAAAATAGTTCCTATCGCCTCACCCTGCACCGCCCGCAGAATATTCTGCGGATCCTCCAGGGAAAAGATCAGCACGGGGGTATTGTTGTCCCGGCAAAGGGACGCCGCCGTCGAATCGATCACCGCAAGCTCCTTGGCGAGGATCTCCGAGAAGGTGATCGTCTCATACCGCCGGGCATTGGGATTCTTCTTCGGATCCGAGTCATACACTCCATCCACCATTTTGGCCATCATAATAATATCGGCGCCGATTTCGGCCGAGCGCAGTGCTGCCGTCGTGTCGGTCGAGAAGAAGGGGTTTCCAGTCCCGCAGCCAAAAATGACCACCCTGCCTTTTTCCAGATGGCGCACCGCCCGGTTGCGGATGTAGGGCTCAGCGATCGACTGCATCGGAATAGCGGTCTGTACCCGTGTCTCCACCCCCAGCGATTCGAGCGCATCGGCCAACGACAGCGCATTCATCACGGTAGCAAGCATCCCGATATGGTCCGCGCGGGTCCGATCCATTCCGCCATTCTGCCGTCCGCGCCAGAAATTTCCGCCGCCGACAACGATGGCGATCTCTACGCCGAGGTCGTGGCAGGCTTTAATACTCTCGCAGATCCGCTGTACCGTGGGATAATCCAAGCCGAAATGCTTTTCTCCCGCCATCGCTTCGCCGGAAAGTTTGAGCAGAATCCGTTTATATTGTAATCCCATGTGATCCTTCCTATCCTGTTTGTTATCGTCTGCGTCCCGCCCCAGCAGGCCGAACGCCAGACATCCGGACAACGCCATATTCCAGGCTATGACTTTCTTCATTTTACATGAAATGCCGGGATGTGTAAAGCGTTATCCAATAAATTATCGGTCTGTTCAACCCCCGGTAACAACCTGCGAACGGGCGGTCAGTTGGGCTGTTCCCCAACCCGTCCGATCAGTGACCCGACCGCATCGGCAAGAGCATCATGCTGTGGCTGCTGCAGCGCGGGATCCTCCTGCAGCAACAGGCGTGCCGCCTGCTGTGCCTCCTCAACAAGCCGGTTATCGGCAGTCAGCTGCGCCGCTTGGATTCCGGGGATTCCGTGCTGGCGAAGCCCGAGCAGTTCACCGGGCCCCCGCTGCCGCAGATCCTCCTCGGCGATCCGAAATCCGTCGTTGGTCCCCTTGATGGTCCGCATCCGGTCGGCGGCCGCCTGTCCTTTGGCGTCGGTAACCAGAATACAGAAAGACGGATACTGCCCCCGCCCAACCCGGCCGCGCAGCTGATGCAGTTGGGAGAGCCCAAACCGCTCGGCATTCTCGATCATCATCACCGTAGCATTCGGGACATCGACCCCCACCTCGACCACTGTGGTCGCAACCAGAAGCTGCAGCTCCCCGGAAAGAAAACGTGCCATGACCCGTTCCTTTTCGGAGGAGGTGAGCCTGCCGTGGAGCAGTCCGACGGTATACCCCGCAAACTCCTCCCGGCTCAAACGGCGGGCGTACTCTGTGGCGGAAATCAGTCCCTGCGCCGCGGCAGTATCCTCCGGCTCCTCGACCAGCGGGCAGACCAGGTAGGCCTGGCGTCCCTCGTTGAGCCGTTCCCGCACAAAGCCGAATGCGCGGGCCCGCCGGCTGGAATCGATGCAATAGGTGGCCACCGGAGTACGTCCGGGCGGAAGCTCACGGATCAGCGAAAGATCGAGATCGCCGTACAGGATCAGCGCAAGGGTCCGCGGAATTGGGGTGGCGCTCATCACCAATGTATGCACCGCCATTCCTTTGGCCGAAAGCGCCGAGCGCTGGGCGACCCCGAACCGGTGCTGCTCGTCGGTGACCACCAGCCCCAGCGAAGAAAATCGGGTGCTGGCAGTCAACAGCGCATGGGTTCCAACGATTACATCGAGCTCTCCGGCCTCCAGCCGGCGTTCGGTTTCCCGGCGTTCCCGCGCCGCAACCGAACCGGTGAGCAGGCCAATCCGCAGTCCAAGCGGTCCAAGCAGCTGTTGAAAGGTACGCAGATGCTGCTCTGCCAACAGCTCGGTCGGCGCCATGATCGCGCTCTGACGGCCTGCCTGCTGCATCACATAGGCCGCGGCAGCAGCCACCAGCGTCTTGCCCGATCCAACGTCCCCCTGCACCAGGCGATTCATCACATGGCCGGACGAAAGATCCCCGAGAATATCCAAAACCGCCTGACGCTGCCCCCCGGTTGGTGAAAAGGGCAGCGAAGCCCAGAACCGTTCCAGCGAAACCGGCCCGATCGGATCGGCCTGCAGCCGGCTTCGGGCGCCCCTCAGCCGGAGCATCGCGAGCGAAAAGACCAGCAGCTCTTCGAAGGCGATTCGTTTGCGCGCCGTCCGGCACTCCTCCTGCCCACGGGGACGATGGACGTGCCGCAGCGACCAGTCGAGCGAAGCCAGCCCGTACCGCTCCACCAGGGAATCGGGAAGGGTTTCTGCCATTTGGCCTACCGCGGCAAGTGCCGTGCCGATATCCCGCGCGATGGTTTTGGAGGTCAGCCCGGCACAGGCGGGATACACGGGATAGAGCTCCCCCTCCCGCATCGGATCGATCACGGTTGGCACGGCCATCTCGCGGCGAAGCAGGGTTCCTCCCATCTCCCCGTAGAGCAGATAGGTCCTTCCGATTCGCAGTGCATCAGCCGCATAGCGGGAATTGTAATAGGTAATGGTCAGCGGCAGTCCATCCGCTTCGGCTTCGATCCGAAAGATCGAAAAGCCCCGCCGGATCCGCTGCTCCCCCGATTTCCCGATGATCTGCGCCCGGATCAGGCAGCGTTCTCCGATGACCGCACAGGACAGGTCGCAGACCCGGGTGAGATCGATGTAATCCCGGGGCAGGTGGCGGATCAGATCCTCCACCCGTACAATGCCGAGGCGCCGGTAGAGCGCCGCCTTTTTCTCCCCGATACCGCAAACTGCAGTTACCGGATCCTTCCATCCGAGTGCCAAGCGTCCACCCCCTTTCCGGCTCTCCAAGGCCAAAATTTCCGTTTGTTCATTATAACATGGGGAATTTTCCCTTTCAAGTTTGCCCCGCGAACCATCCCTGCGTACATCACAAAGCAAAAAATCTGGTATAAATCCTCAACCCTAACAGATACTATCACCACAGCCAGCGGCGACACTGTGATGATAGAAAACAAAGGAGCGTTTCCGATGAAAGCAACTGGAATCGTGCGCCGGATCGATGATCTCGGTCGCGTGGTAATCCCCAAGGAGATCCGAAGAACGATGCGAATCCGGGAGGGGGACCCCCTGGAAATCTATACAGACAACGACGGCGAGGTCATCTTCAAAAAGTATTCCCCAATCGGCGAGCTCGGCGCCTTTGCCTCTCAGTACGCCGAAGTTCTTCAAAAAACAGCCGGACGGGCCGTCGTCGTCTGCGACAGGGATCATGTGATCGCCGTAGCAGGGCTTCCCAAGAAGGAACTGCTGGAACGGCGGGTCTCCCCGTCGCTCGAGGACCTGATGGAGACCCGCCATCCCTATGCAATGACCGAGGGAGAAACCGCTCGCCTTCAGCCGGTGGAAGGGGTGGACCGCTATGCGGCGGTCGCCGCCCCAATCGTAGCATCGGGAGATGTCTGCGGCTCAATTATGTTTCTCGCCGGGGAGGGAGAATCCCCGGTCGGCGACGCCGAGATCAAGCTGATCACTGTGGCGGCAGGATTCCTCGGCAAACAGATGGAAGAGTGACAAACCGCCAGGAAGGCCGGGAATTTCCCGGCCTTCTGCCGTTTGGAAAGATTTTTGGAAAAATACCGGAAATTTTGTCAGAAAATCTCCCTTTTTTTCCGGTGGAAAAAAGAATTTTCCTGCTCACAGAGTATTGCTTTTTACGGTGGCAGAAGATATAATGGAACCGTAAGTGGTGAAGTATGGGGAAAATCGGTGAAGATTCCCTGTAATGTGGAGAAAGGAGGGGCGCCCGATGCTGATTGGTGAATACCGGCACAGTCTGGATTCCAAAGGCCGGGTGAACTTTCCTGCCAAGCTCCGTGAGGATCTCGGCGACTCCTTCATCATCTGCAAAGGTCTCGACAACTGCCTGTATGTCTACCGCATGAGCGAATGGGACAAGCTGGTGGAACGAACCGCCGCCCTTCCCACGAGCAAGGCCCGTACAATCCAGCGCTTCTTCTTTGCCAGCGCTGTCTGTGCCGAGCCGGACAAGCAGGGGCGGGTTCTCATCCCTCAGACGCTGCGGGACTACGCCGGGCTGACCAATGAGATTGCCGTCATCGGCGTCTCGACCCGCGCCGAAATCTGGGACAGCGCCCGTTGGGAAGAAGCCAATGCCGCTCTCACCAGCGAATCGGTCGCCGAGACAATGGAGGAGCTGGGCTTCTAGCCCCCGGAGGAAAGACGGATGGAATTTTCACATGTATCGGTCCTTCTCCGGGAAACGATCGACAGTCTGGCCATCCGCCCCGATGGGATCTATATCGACGGAACCGCCGGCGGCGCCGGCCATTCCTGCGAGATTGCCAAACGCCTGACCACCGGACGGCTGATCGCCATCGACAAGGACCCCGACGCAATCCGGGCAGCAACCGAACGGCTTGCCGCCTATCCGCAGGCCACCGTCGTACAGGACGACTTCCGAAACCTGCGTATCATCGCACAGGCGCAGGGCATCGAGCGGGCAGATGGTATTCTGCTCGATCTGGGGGTTTCTTCCCAGCAGCTTGACGATGCGGCCCGGGGGTTCTCCTATCACAGCGATGCACCGCTCGACATGCGAATGTCCCAATCGGGCATGAGCGCATACGATCTGGTCAACAGCTACCCGGAAGCAGACATCGCCCGCATTCTCCAGGATTACGGAGAGGAGCGATTTGCCCGGCGGATTGCGCGGGCGATCGTGCATCAGCGTGAAATTGCTCCGATCAAAACAACCCTTGCACTCGCTGACATCATTAAACAAGCTATTCCCGCGGCAACCAGGCGCGAGGGCGGCCATCCCGCCAAGCGCAGCTTTCAGGCCATCCGCATCGAGGTCAACGGAGAGTTGACAGCATTGGAGAGCGCACTCGATCAAGCGTTTGACCTGTTATCGATCGGTGGAAGACTCTCAATCATCACCTTCCACTCGCTCGAAGACCGCATGGTGAAGCGCCGGTTCGCCGCTTATACGGAGGGCTGTACCTGCCCCGCCGATTTTCCCGTCTGTGTCTGTGGGAAAACTCCGCGGGGCAGGCTCCTCGCTAAAAAACCGATTACGGCTTCCCCCGAGGAGCTCGCCCAGAATAACCGCAGTCACAGCGCCAAGCTGCGCTGCATCGAAAAAATCAAAGACTGACGGCCGCTGCGCCGTCTGAAGAAGGAGGCCCGGCAGATGGCGCAAAACAATACGGCATATGATTTTGACCGACTGGAGCAGCATTATGCCGCCGTTGGCGCGCCACGGGTCAAGCAGCCGCCCGAACTTCTCGTCGTGGAGAATCGGGCACATCGGGAGCAGGCGGCTTTCCGCCGGGGCGTCGCCACCTTCATCCTTATCCTTGGAGTTGTCTGCGCCATCCTTTATAATCAGGTTCAGCTCACCGAGCTGACCAGTGAGATCGAACAGACCCGCTCCCAACTCGAAGCATTGGAAAATGATTACCGCTTGATGCAGGTCAAGATCGAAAGCGGCACCTCGCTGCACACGGTACAGCAGATCGCCGAAGAAGAACTTGGCATGGCTAAGGCCGAAAGTTATCAGGTCCAGTATATCAACCTCGGCGAAGGGGATCGGGTCGTCCTGGCCCGCGCCTTTGAGCCCAAGCTCAGCGACCGGATCTTCCGGGCCTGGTACAGCCTGATGGAATACCTGGGCCTCTGAACCAATACACTTGATTACAGCCTTCCGCTCCGGTCTGGGCAGCCGGAACGGGGATGATGAAACAAAACAAACGGGAACAAATAAGTGACGGAGAGTTAAGTCATCCTATTGCCTTAACTCTTCCTTTCTTTTTCCAGGGAGGATTCGACCGTTCTCGGCAGCAATCCTTCGCCACCACAACACCGCCGTTCATCGAGTTCTTCGACGCAGCAGATCTGTCAGGAGGCAGCATGATCCAGATTCAATCCAGCCGCCGTATGAAAATCAAAATGAATATCGTCCTTGCTCTCTTCGTCCTTGTGGGATTTGGCGTCCTGATCGGCCGGCTCTACAAGCTGCAGATCGTCGACGGAGAGACCTACCAGGCCCGCGCGCTCAAGCAGCAGCTGCGCCCGACCACCATTACCGCCCAGCGCGGCACCATCTACGACCGCAACATGAAAACGCTGGCCGCGTCGGCCACCGTCTGGACCGTCACCCTCTCCCCCGCTGAACTCAAGGATGCGGAGCAGCTGGAAAAGATCGCTGACTTCCTCTCCGAACTGCTGGAGGTCGACCGGGAAATGATCATCGAGCGGGGACAAAAAACCGCCAGCTACTATGAAATCATCAAGCAGAAGGTCGATGATTCGACTGCTGAAGCAATTCTCCGTTTCTGCGACGAAAACGAGATCAACTGCGTCAATCTGGTGGAGGATTCCCGCCGCTACTACCCGTATGGCAGCCTTGCTTCAACGGTGCTCGGCTTTACCACCTCCGAGAACAAGGGCGCATACGGCATTGAAAGCTACTATGAAAAGGTTCTGGCCGGCACTCCGGGAATGGTCGTCTCCGCCAAGAACGCCAAGAGCGGCGACATGCCCTATTCCTATGAGCAGTCCTATGCGCCGGTCGACGGCAACTCCATCGTCCTGACCATCGACGAGGTCATCCAGCACAGCCTCGAGCGCCATCTTGAAATGGCGGTCACCGAGCACAACGTCAACAACCGGGCGGTCGCTATCGCAATGGACGTCAACACCGGCGCCATTCTGGGAATGGCGACCAAGCCGGACTTCGACCCCAATGAACCGAACGTCCTGTGCGATCCCGCCGCCATCGCGCAGATCGCCCTCTACGACGAACAGATTGCAGCCGCCTCGGGGGAGGAGGCGGAACGGCTCAGCGCCGAGCGCCTCGAGGCCCTGAGCGAAGCCCAATTTGCCCAGTGGCGCAATAAAGCGATCAGCGATCCATATGAACCCGGGTCGGTCTTCAAAATCATCACCGCCTCAATGGCACTCGACACCGAGGTCTGCGCCCCCACCGGAGAATATTACAACTGCCCGGGCTATCACATCGTGGCAGGGCGGCGCAAAGCCTGCTGGAAAGCCGCGGGTCACGGACTGATCGACTTCACCCAGGCGGTCAAATACTCCTGCAACCCCGCCTTTATGATGCTCGGCGCGAAGGTTGGCGCGCGCAATTTCTACGACTATTTCGACCGCTTTGGCCTGCGGGAACCCACCCGCATCGATCTGCCGGGCGAGGCAGACGGCATTTTCTACGACTATGACACCCTCGCCAAGGAAACCGGTGAGGAGCTCGCCTCTTCCTCCTTTGGGCAGACCTTCAAGGTCACCCCGCTG
>CASEBP010000044.1 GCA_949285275.1 uncultured Oscillospiraceae bacterium
ATGGAGAGCGGTGCAGGCGTCCACCTCTCGCCAAACAGCCCGGTTTCGCCGTCGAGGGTATAGGCCACCGCATCAGCAATTCCGTTCTGCAGCAGGGTCATCGCCACCGTCGTCAGGATCTCCTCCTGATCCCCCTTGGAAAAGTCCGAGAGAAACGCCGGTTCCCAATCAATGGTGACCAGCGCCTCTTCCTGGGTAATTTTCCGGATGGGAAGGTCCTCTTTGCAGTCCGGAAGCACCGAGGCAGCCAGGTTGACAACGGTTAGAAGGCTCCCCTCCCCATGCAGAGGCAGCGACATACAAGTGTAAACCTTTCCCCCGGGCCAGTAGCGGTAGACCTCAAGCTGGCCATCCGGAATCAAATCCGATGATCCCGCTGCGGACGCCTCCGAAGCGACCGATTCAGAAACAGCCGGCTGCAAAGACGGAGAATTGGCAGAATCGCCGCTCTCACGGGCACACCCCGCGGCCAAAAGCAGCATCAGACAAGCCGCAGCACATATCCCGCATCTTTTTTTCATGTTTTCCCCTCCCAATTTTGCAAAAAGCAGGCTATTTTCCCTCTTTGAGCGCCTTGATTTTATCCCGCAGATAGGCCGCATGCTCGAATTCCAGCAGCTTGGCCGCATTTTTCATCTCGGTGGTCAGCCGCGCAATCAGCGCCTGGCGCTCCTTTTCGCTCATCTTCTTGCGGCGGATCTTGCCCTCCACCGTCTCCTTGGTCGAAATCTCCAGAATCTCCCGGATATCCTTTTTGATGGTGGTCGGCACGATGCCGTGCTCCTGGTTATACTGCTGCTGCAGTTTCCGGCGGCGGGCCGTTTCGGTGATCGCCCGCTCCATCGAGGGCGTCACCGTATCGGCGTACATGATGACCTTTCCGTCGGCGTTGCGGGCGGCACGGCCGATCGTCTGCACCAGCGACGTCTCGGAACGCAGGAAACCCTCCTTATCCGCGTCGAGGATTGCGACGAGCGACACCTCGGGGATATCCAGTCCCTCCCGGAGAAGGTTAATCCCCACCAATACATCAAATTCCCCTGAGCGGAGATCCCGGATGATTTCCATCCGTTCCATCGTGTCAATGTCGTGGTGCATATACCGGATCTTCACCCCAGCGTTTCCGAGAAAATCGGTCAGGTCCTCGGCCATTTTTTTGGTCAGGGTGGTAATCAGAACCCGTTCCTTGCGCTCCACCCGGAGATTGATCTCCGAAAGCAGGTCGTCGATCTGCCCTTCGACCGGCCGGACATCGATCTGTGGATCGAGCAGCCCGGTCGGGCGAATCAGCTGTTCAACCGGTGCACCGCTGTGGGAGATCTCAAATTCGCCGGGTGTCGCGCTGACAAAGATCACCTGGTTGATCTTGTCGTACATCTCGTCGAAGGAGAGCGGCCGGTTATCCAATGCGGAGGGAAGCCGGAATCCGTAGTCAATCAGGCTGGTTTTTCGGGCGCGATCCCCCGCCAGCATCCCCCGTGCCTGCGGCAGTGTGACGTGGGATTCATCGATAAAAAACAGAAAATCTTTTGGAAAATAATCAAACAGTGTATAGGGAATGCTGCCCGGCGCACGCCCCGACAGCACCCGCGAATAGTTCTCGATCCCCTTGCAGAAGCCGATTTCAGACAGCATCTCGATGTCGTAATTGGTCCGTTCTGCGATTCGCTGGGCCTCAATCAGCTTGTTGTTCTGCTGAAAATACCGTACCCGCTCATCGCACTCGCGCCGGATTTCCTCGATCGCCGCCGCCATCTTCTCCTTCGGGACAATATAATGGGAGGCCGGATAGATCGCCGCATGGCTGACGGTATTTTTCACCTCTCCGGTCACGGTGTTGATTTCGCTGATCCGGTCGATCTCATCGCCGAAAAATTCCACCCGGATCGCCGTATCGGTGTAGTAGGAAGGAAAAATCTCCACCGAATCGCCCCGCACCCGGAACTTATTGCGGACAAAGTTGACGTCATTGCGTTCATACTGCAGCTGAACCAGCTTCTGCAGCAGTTCATCCCGATCCTTCTGCATCCCCAGGCGCAGCGAGATCACCATCTCCTTGTAATCGATCGGGTCGCCGAGGGTGTAGATGCAGGAGATCGAGGCAACAATGATGACGTCACGGCGCTCCCCCAGGGAGGCGGTCGCCGAATGGCGCAGCCGTTCAATCTCGTCGTTGATGGCCGAATCCTTCTCGATATAGGTGTCGGTCGAGGCAATATACGCCTCCGGCTGATAGTAGTCGTAGTAGGAGACAAAATACTCCACCGCATTGTGCGGAAAGAACTCCCGGAACTCGCTGCACAGCTGAGCAGCCAGCGTCTTGTTGTGGGCCAGCACGAGGGTGGGCCGGTTAACCCGTGCGATAACGTTGGCCATCGTAAAGGTTTTGCCGGATCCGGTTACCCCCAGCAAGGTCTGCTCCCTTTTTCCGCTCTCAATCCCCCGCACCAGCGCCTCGATCGCCTGCGGCTGATCTCCGGTCGGCTGGTAGGAGGAAACCAGTTCAAACTGTTCCGGCATACGCGCCCCTCCCCTCCCCGGAATGCCGGGGCAAAATCGGAACATAGGTTCCGGTTTCTTTTTACTATAGCATATTCCTGCCCAGGATACAATCACTTCGAAAAACTTCTTTTCCGGGGAAAAAACGGCCGTCAAAGCCAGAAGCTTTGACGGCCGCTTTCGGTCGGATCAAACAGTCGCCGCACTCAGACCAGATCGCCCATATGGCGCAGCGTTCTGATCAGCTGGCTGACATAGCTCATCTCATTGTCGTACCAGGCTACCACCCGGACCTCATAGATCTTGGTGCCGCAGCGCTGGGCAAGGGTCTGGGTCGCATCGAACAGCGAACCATAGCTCATGCCGATGGTATCGCTCGAAACCAGCTCCTCATCGGAATAGCCGAACGACTCATTGGCAGCGGCCTTCATCGCGGCGTTGATTCCCTCGACCGAAACACTCTCGGTCTCATCCTTGAGGGTCGCATCCAGGATGGTGATCGAACCGGACGGCACCGGAACACGCTGAGCCGAACCGATCAGCTTGCCGGTCAGCTCGGGGATGACCAGGCCGATCGCCTTGGCGGCGCCGGTCGAATTGGGAACAATGTTGATCGCGCCGGCTCTTGCACGGCGGAAATCGCCCTTGCGGTGCGGGCCATCGAGAATCATCTGATCGCCGGTATAGGCGTGGATGGTGGTCATGAAGCCGGTTCTGACCTCGCGGTAATCATTGAGCGCCTTAGCCATCGGAGCCAGGCAGTTGGTGGTGCAGGAAGCGCCCGAAACGATCCGGTCGTCGCGGGTCAGAATCTGGTGGTTGACACCATAGACGATGGTGGGCAGATCATTGCCGGCCGGTGCAGAGATCAGTACCTTCTTCGCACCCGCATCCAGGTGAGCCTGGCTCTTGGCCTTGGAGGTGAAGAACCCGGTGCACTCGAGCACGATATCGACCCCCAGCTCTCCCCAGGGAAGATTCTTGGGATCGGCCTCCTTGTAGACACGGATCCGCTTTCCATCGACCATCAGTGAATCTGCGTCGCACTCCACCGTATGGCCATGATAGCCACCCTGCACGCTGTCATGCTTGAGCAGGTAGGCGAGCATCTTGGGATCAGTCAGATCATTGATCGCCACGACCTCGAATTTCTGATCTGCAAAGATCTTGCGGAAGGAAAGCCTTCCGATCCGTCCGAAGCCGTTGATCGCAACTTTTACCATAGTTTTGTCCTCCAAAAGAAATTGTGTCGTTACCTTCTGTCCTTTTGAGGTTCATTATACATCAGAAAGCAGCGTTAATAAATATCAAAATTCTTTCTTTCTGTGAAATTCGTTGGTTTTTTCACAAATAACCAAAAGTTTTTCCGTCTCTTCCTTCTCTCTTTGCCAACTGCGCCAAACAATAGGCTACAAAACTACCCGGTCTCCCGCCGCGAGGTACCGAACCCGGTCACCCATCCGCTCCCGCATGATCTGATAGACCTCCTGGCCGGTGCAATGACAGGTGTAATAGACCGCACCGGTTTCGAGCAGCCGGCCGGCAACACCGTTGATCATTTCGGGCGCCTCCATCCGGTGGGAGCTGGGGTTGGAGAGATGAAAACCGCCTACGACGTAGTCGGGCCAGCGCCCGGTCAGTTCCCGCGCCTGCTCGACGATATTCACAATTCCGGCGTGGGCGCAGCCGCAGAACAGGAAAAGCTTATCCCCTTCCGACAGCAGCAGGCTCTGTTCATGCGCGAAGTCGTCACAAATCTTTTCCCCGTCCGGCTTCTCGATCAGAAGGTTCCGGTTGGCGGTGGAAAGGAACTCATGCCCCTCAGGGCGGGAAAAAAGGAGCATCCCATCCGAAAGCGTAAGGATGTGCGAATTATACCGCAGTCGATCTGCGTAGCGCTGCAAAATCTGCGGATCGATACCAATATAAGCAATTTCACCGCTCGCCCGGTGAGAATAGTGGGGCTCCGGCGCCCGTTGCTGAAGATAGACCGGCGCATGGTCGTTTTCTTCCAGAAAGCGCAGCATCCCTCCGCTATGGTCATAGTGGCCGTGGGAGAGGATCGCCAGATCCGCCTCCTGCAGCGAAATACCCATCTGCCGGGCGTTTTGAGCGAATCCCTCACTGCTGCCAAAATCAAACAGGATCCGTTTCCCGTTCGTTTCCAGCCAGATGCTCAGGCCGTGCTCGCAGCAGAGCCCCTCACAATGGGTAGTATTCTCCATCAACGCCTGAATAATCATGATAACACCCCTTCTCCCGTCGGTTTTACTTGTGTTTTATTCTATCACACTGCCCTTTTGCTGGCAATCTTGTCCGGTAAACGGACAGAAAAATTTTTCCGCAGAAGCCTTGACAAATTTTTTATCCCGTGCTATTATAACAAAGCTGCTTCGAGTGCAGCAGAGATGAAAATGCGGATATGGCGGAATTGGCAGACGCGCTAGATTCAGGTTCTAGTCGGGGCAACTCGGTGGAGGTTCAAGTCCTCTTATCCGCAC
>CASEBP010000045.1 GCA_949285275.1 uncultured Oscillospiraceae bacterium
AGCGAGAGGGCACAAGCCGCCGCGATCGAGCCCGAACCGCAGCTCCCCTCGAGAACGGTGGTTCCGGTCGAGCGGACGGTCACTACCGGAGTCATCAACTGCCCATCCAAAAAGAGAACCCCCCACGCGTCGGCCCCTGTCGCCTCAAGCAGGGCCTGTCCCCGCCGCAGCAGCACTGGATCAAAGGGGGAACAAACCACCAGATGGCTAATTCCGTCAAATTGAGCCAAAATCCCCGAGATACCGTCCTGTTCCCGGCGGGAGAGGGCACGGGGGAGAGGCATTGCCGCGCTGGCGCTGTGCGCGGCAGGATCGGCATCGACCTGTACGGGGGAGGGCGCACCGCTGATCTCGACAAGAAGCCGGGCCGCCGCACCGCCCCGCTGCTGCGCCAGCAGCAGACCATAGGCCCGGCAGGCATTGCCGCAGAACTCCCCGCCCATCATCTCGATGCGGCCGTCCCCGCCAGCCCGCACCGGCGCGGCAAAAGCGACCTGCTCGACAGCAGGATCCTGCCGCATCAGCGCGGCAGCCAGGGCAGCACGGCGCGGCGGATCAACCCCGTCGAGAACAAAGAGGGTATAATTTCCGGCTGGATCGGCCGGACAAATCCGAAGCGGCATCAGGGGGCCTCCTTTCGGGCTTTTCCCCATTATACCGCCCACAAGACGCCGCCGTCAACGCCGGAGGAAAAGGCTTGTGCGCCTTTGCCAGTTGCAAAAAAGTCCAAAATCAGTCATAATAAAGAAAATCCTGCTCCGCCGTGCTCTGCACGAAATGGCAGGCAACTGATTTTTCGTCCCGGTACCCGGGGCTTTTTAAAGGGGAGTGTGTGGCATGAATACCGGATATCTGGGTCAATTCCAGCAGCAGACGCTGCGCCAGACCCTTTCCGCCCAACAGATCCAGTATGTCAAACTGCTGCAGATGAACAGCCTGGAGCTCAACGCCTATCTGGGAGAACTGCAGCTTGAAAATCCACTCATCGAACTGGAACCGCCCGCCCGGGCCGCTGAGGAGTCCACCCCCAACCCGGTCGATCTTGCCCGATGGCTGACCGCCCATCCCTCGATCGCACCCGATGAGGATCCCGCCGACCGCCGGCAGGAGGAACGCCGCGAGTGCGCTCCGTCTCCTGAGCATCAAAGTGCCGATCTGCCTGACTACCTGCGCGGCCAATTCGACCTGAGTCTGACCCGGGTGGATCTGCGGCTGCTGGAACGGCTGATCGGCTCGCTCGATGAAAACGGGTACCTAACCCTCTCGCCCGAAGCTCTGGCTCGGGAATTCGGGGTGGACCTTTCCCTCGCCCGCGAGGCGATCGATTACCTGCGAACCCTCGATCCGCCTGGCATCGGCGGGTATAATCTGGCCGATTCGCTCTGTATCCAGCTCTCCCGCCGGGGGGTTGCCGACCCGGTCGCCTTCATCATCGCCCGCAATCACCTCGAAGACTGCGCCCTCGGCCATTTCCAGAAGGTCGCCCGGGCGATCGGTTGCCCGGTCTCCCAGGCCAAAGCCTGTTATGAACTGATCCGCACCCTCAATCCCCGCCCGGCCTCCGCCTTCGGGGACGAACAGGTCGCTTACATCCTGCCCGACGTCACCGTCGAGCTTGTCGACGGCGAACCGGTCTGCCGCTATAACCGGCAGTACAGTGCGTCGGTTTCGGTCAACCGCGGCTATCTCGAGATGGCCCAGGATGACCCCCAGGCCAAGCAGTATGTCAACCAGAAGCTCTCCCAGGCCCTCTGGGTCGTCAAGTCGATCGAGAGCCGCCGGGTCACCATCGAACGGATCGTCGAGGCCATTCTGCACCGGCAGCGCGCCTTCTTTGTCGATCCCCACGGTGAACTGCTGCCGATGCGGCTGCGGGACGTCGCCGGAGATCTCGGGATCCACGAATCGACGGTCAGCCGCGCCATCAATGAAAAGTACCTGCAATGCCGCCGGGGTATCTTTCCGCTCAAGAGCTTCTTCTCGGGCCCCGCTTCGTCGGGGGAGGAAAGCCTCGGCAGCCGTTCGGTCAAGGAACGGATCCGCCAGCTCGTTTCTGCTGAAGATCCCGCCCGCCCGCTGCCGGACAGTGCCATCGCCTCCTGCCTCGCCGACGAGGGGATTCCCCTTGCCCGCCGCACCGTTGCAAAATACCGCGAGGAACTCGGCATCCCGTCCTCCTCTGCCCGCCGCAGGCAGGACACCGCCCTCCCCGCCGAAAGGAAGCCCGAACCATGATCTATGAGGGAGATGTCTACCGTCCGCCGAGCGAAGCGGACAGCCTCATCATTCAGCTGACCATCGGCTGCGCCCGCAACCGCTGCACCTTCTGCACCATGTACAAGGACAAGGTTTTCCGGGTCCGCCCGATCCCCGAGGTCCTGGCCGACCTCGAAGAGGCGGCCCGAACCATCCCTTATCCGATCCGCAAGGTCTTTCTCGCCGATGGAGATGCACTGATTGTCAAAACCTCCGATCTCGTCACCGTCCTTGACCGCGCCTTTGCCCTCTTTCCGTCCTGCCGGCGGGTTACCGTCTACGGCGCGACGGCCGACGTCCTGGCCAAAAGCCACGACGAGCTCTGTACCCTGCGCGCCCACGGCCTGACAATGGTCTACCTTGGCGCCGAGACGGGCAGTGACCGGATCCTCGCGCAGATCAAAAAGGGGATTACCTCCGCCGAAACAATTGAGGCCTGTCACCGCCTCAAGGCGGCTGGCATCCAAACCTCGATGACCCTCATCACCGGCATCGGCGGCGTCCCCCAGATGGAGGAGAACGCCGTCGAATCCGCCCGGCTGGTCACCGCCGCCAAGCCCGAATATCTCGGGCTGCTGACCCTGACGATGAACCCCGGCACCGAGCTGACCCAGGATTACCTCGCCGGACGGTTTTTGGCCCTCTCTCCGCTGCAGGTTCTTGAGGAGCAGAAGCGGTTTCTGGAGGAGGTCGACAGCGAGGGAACGGTGCTGCGTTCCAACCACATCTCCAACTACCTTGCCCTGGCGGGTACCCTCAACGGCGACCGTGCTGCCATGATCGACCTGTTGGCCAAAGCAATTGCAAATGGTCATTTAAGGCCTAAAAAATACAGAGGGTTATAATCATTTCTCCCGGTCTCCCCCTCAGAGGCCGGGAGTTTTGCTTCCCCGGTACCGCAGCATGGCAGAGAAAAATCTGGGACAATCCTTGTGTTGTCCGGCGAATTAAGGTAGAATAAAAACGAAAGAAAACGCTCCGCTGCCGCGGGGCGCAGGACAGGAGGGAACCGCGTGGCAGAGCAGCCAACGCCTTATGCCATCGAATGCCGGGAACTGACCAAAACCTTCGGCAGCGTTGTGGCCAACGACCGGGTGAACCTCTCGGTACGCCGGGGAGAGATCCTCGCACTGCTGGGGGAGAACGGCTCGGGCAAAACCACCCTGATGAACATGCTCTCCGGCATCTACCGGCCGGACAGCGGAGAAATTCTGGTCAATGGCAGCCCGGTGGTCATCGCGTCGCCGGTCGATGCAATGGGACTTGGCATCGGCATGATCCACCAGCACTTTAAGCTGGTGGAGGTTTTTTCGGCGATGGACAACATCATCCTCGGCACCCGGGAACGGCTGCTCCCACCCCGGGAACTGCGGGAAAAGATCACTGCCATCTGTACCTCCTTCGGGCTGGAGATCGACCCTGAAAAAACGGTCTGCGAGATGTCGGTCAGCGAAAAGCAGACCGTCGAAATCATCAAGGTGCTCTACCGCGGGGCACAGATTCTGATCCTCGACGAGCCGACCGCGGTACTTACCCCGCAGGAGACCGACCGCCTCTTCGCAATCCTGCGCCGGATGAAGGAACAGGGCTGCGCCGTCATTATCATCACCCACAAGCTCAACGAGGTCCTGGCCATCAGCGACCGGGTCACCATTCTGCACAAGGGCAAAAGCGTCGGCACCGTCGACACCTGCGCGACCAGTCAGAAGGAATTGACCGAATTGATGGTCGGGCGTCCTGTTGTGCTGCAAATCGATCGCCCCGCGCCGCACAACCCCGAAACGATTCTCAAGGTGGTCGACCTGACCGTTCACAAGCCGGACGGTTCGGTCGCCCTCAACGATATCTCCTTTGAGATCCGCACCGGGGAGATCCTTGGGGTGGCGGGGGTGGCCGGCTCGGGACAGAAGGAGCTTTGCGAAACCATCGCCGGACTTTGCGCTGCTGACAAGGGCGCTATCCTCTACCACAAGCAGAACCTGGTCGGAAAGACCCCCGCCGAGATCATCGGCCTGGGAATCAGCATGAGCTTCGTCCCTGAGGACCGGCTGGGTATGGGCCTGGTCGCCTCTATGGGAATGGTCGACAACATGCTGCTCAAATCCTACCGCTGCGGCAAAGGCCCGCTGGTCGACCGCCGGCCCGCCCGCGCCCTGGCGGAGAAGCTGGTTTCCTCGTTGTCCATCGTCACCCCGGGGGTGGAAACACCGGTCCGGATGCTCTCGGGCGGCAATGTGCAGAAGGTACTGCTCGGCCGGGAGATCGAATCCAAACCCAACCTGCTGATCACCGCCTACCCGGTGCGGGGGCTGGACATCAATTCAAGCTACACCATCTATGACCTGCTCAACGAACAGAAAAAGCAGGGGGTCGCGGTGATGTTTATCGGCGAGGACCTCGATGTGCTGCTCGAGCTGTCCGACCGGATCCTGGTGCTCTGCCACGGGCAGGTCACCGGCGTCGTCGACGCAAGAACCGCCACTAAGGAACAGATCGGTCTGATGATGACCGGCGAATTTTCCGGAAAGGGAGGGGTGGCCTCATGAGCACGCCGCACCGCGAACCGCTTCTGCGGGTGGTCTCCCGCCCGGAGAAATCGCCCCGCCAGATCCTGCTGCTGCGCTTGGAAAGCGTGCTGCTCTCGCTGGCAGCGGGCGGGGTATTTATCCTGATCATCGGCTACAATCCATTTGCCATCTATGGAACCATCCTGCAGGGGGCGTTTCGCAGCAAGATGGCAGTGCAGGCCACCGTCAAATATGCCATCCCGCTGGTTATCGCCTCACTTGGGGTGACGCTTGCCTTCAAAATGCGGTTCTGGAACATCGGCGCCGAGGGACAGATCACGATGGGCGCAGTCTTTGCCTCCTACTTCGCGCTGTTCTGCTCGGGCTGGAACCACTGGCTGCTCCTTCTCGTCATGATGGCAGCCGGTATGATCGGGGGCGCGCTCTGGGGGCTGATTCCCGCCCTTTGCAAGGTGCGCTGGAATACCAATGAGACGCTGCTGACCCTGATGCTCAACTACATCGCGACCCACATCGTCGCTTACCTGCGCGACGGCCCGTGGCGGGATCCCGAGGCCGCCGGCTTCTCCAAGATCGCCCGGTTTGACAAAAATGCCTCGCTCGACAAGGTGTTCGGGGTCCACTTCGGCTGGATCATCGCGCTGTTGCTGGTTGTCGCCGTCTTTATTTACCTCGGCCGCACCAAACAGGGGTATGAGATCGCCGTCGTCGGCGAAAGCCAGGACACCGCCCGCTACGCCGGCATGAACGTCCGGCGGATCATCCTGCGTACGATGGCCCTGTCCGGCGCCGTCTGCGGGCTGGGCGGCATGATCCAGGCCACCGGCGCCGATATCACCCTGACCACCGCTGTCGCCGGCGGCGTGGGCTTCACCGCCATCATCGTTGCCTGGCTCGCCCAGCTCAACGCCCCGATGATCCTCGTCGTGTCGCTGCTCTTCTCGGTGCTCGAAAAAGGCGCCGGCGTCGTGCAGTCGACCTATGGCCTTTCCTCCAACTGCTCGGCCGTGCTGCAAGGGGTCATCCTATTCTTCATCCTCGGGTGCGAGTTCTTTGTCCGCTACACCATCGTCCCCCGCGGGAAGGGAGGAAACCGCCATGCTGCTTAAATTCCTGGTCGCTGCCGTCGCCGCCGGCACCCCGCTGCTCTTCGGCACCGTCGGCGAGATCCTCAACGAGCGGGTCGGGCATCTTAACCTCGGCGTCGAGGGGATGATGGCAATCGGCGCCTGTGCCGGCTTCATGGCTGGCTATCTCACCGACAGCTTCGCTGCGGCACTGCTGGCTGCCTTCCTTGCCGGGATACTCGCCGCGCTGATTTATGCGGTGCTCACCGTCTCCTTCCTCGCCAATCAGAATGTCACCGGCCTTACCCTGACCATCTTCGGGGTGGGACTTTCCAACTTCATCGGGGTGCTGATGATCAGCCGCTCCGAAAACAAGACCCTCAAGCTGCCCGAGACCATCACCGCTCATATGCGTAGCATCTCGATCCCCGGCTTGAGCGACCTCCCGGTCGTGGGGGAGCTCTTCTTCTCCTACAACCCGTTTGTCTATCTCGGCATCGCCATCGCGCTGGCCGTCGGCTGGTACCTGCATCACACCAAGATCGGTCTCAACGTCCGCGCCATCGGTGAAAACCCCGCTGCGGCCGACGCCGCGGGCATCCAGGTCGTGCGGCTGAAATACTGCAATATCCTGCTCGGAGGCGGTATCTGCGGGATCGGCGGGGCATACTGTTCGATGATCATCAACTCCGGGGTCTGGATTTCGGACAGCGTCGGAGGACTGGGCTGGATTGCCGTCGCACTGGTCATTTTCGCCGGCTGGAAGCCTGGCGCCGCCATCGCCGGCTCCTTTCTCTTCGGCGGACTGCGGGTGCTCAAATATTACGTCCCCAAAGGGGTCATCGACATTCCGATTGCCTTTTACGATATGCTGCCTTTTCTCATCACCGCCCTGGTGCTCATCGCCGGTTCGATGAAAAAGCGGCGCGGCGCCCAGATCCCCGCCAGCCTCGGCCTCAACTATTTCCGCGAGGAGCGATAATCGATCAACGGGAGGAACCGCCTTGCCTTTTCGTATCATCACCGATTCCACGACCGACCTCAGTCCCGCCCTCTATGCACAGCATCAAATCACCGTTCTGCCGCTGCACTTCCGGATCGGCGGCCAGGAGTATCCCGATGGGTGGTCCGATATGGACCCCGCCTCCTTCTATGGACGGCTGCGGCGGGGAGAAAAATCCACCACCTCGGCGGTTAATCTTGGACAGTTTATCGATGCCTTTACCCCGCCGCTGGAAGCAGGGGAGGATCTGCTGTTTCTGGGCTTTTCCAGCCTGCTCAGCTCGACCGTCGCCACCGCGGCGCTCGCCGCCGAGGAACTGCGAAACCGCTATCCGCAACGCCAGATCCTTGTGATTGACACCTGCTGCGCTTCGGCCGGGGAGGGGCTTCTTGTCCTGCTTGCCGCCCGGCGCCGTGACCAGGGAGAATCCCTGGAGGCGGTTGCCGACTGGGTCCGGACCACCGCAGCGCCCTGCATTCAACACTGGTTTACGGTGGACAGCCTCGGTCATCTCCACCGTGGCGGCCGGCTGAGTGCTGCTTCCGCGCTGGTGGGAAGCGCGCTGAGCATCAAACCAATCCTCACCGTCTCGCCCGAAGGGGCACTGATCCCCGTCGGCCGGGCGCGTGGCCGCCGTGCCTCGCTGCTCGCACTGGTCGACCGGATGGCCGAAAACGGTTTCGATCCCGGCCACTGCCCCGATGTCATCGTCAGCCACGCCGACGCCACAAAGGACGCGGCTTTGCTGGCTGAAACGGTAAAACGCCGCTACCCCGCGGCAGCGGTCACCGTTCTGCCGCTCGGCGCCGTGATCGGAAGCCACGCCGGCCCCGGAACTGCCTCGGTGTTCTTTCTGGGCAGCCGGCGATAAGATTCTGACAAAATTTCTTCGATCTGCTTGCATTTTTTCCGCACCCGGAAAAAAATGATACTGACTGCACGTACCGGCCGCTGAATCTGCCGGAATCCGAAAGGGAGGCCTTTTCGATGAATAGTTTGCTCGAGCTGGTACAGAGCCGGCAGAGCTGCCGCAGCTTTGACCCGTCCCGCCCGGTGGAACGGGTAAAGCTGACCGCCTGCCTGCAGGCCGCCTGCCTGGCTCCCTCGGCCTGCAATAGCCAGCCCTGGCGCTACATCGCGGTCGACGAACCGGACCGGCTGCCCCAGCTGGCCGCCTGCCTGCAGGAAACCGGTATGAACCGCTTCACCGGTGACGCCCGTGCCTTTGTTGTCGTCGTTGAGGGAAGGCAGAATCTGCCGGCCCGGATGGGAAGCTCACTGAAAAATCAGCCCTTCTCCGGCATCGATATCGGTCTTTCGGTCGGGCATCTGATCCTGTCCGCCACCGATCTGGGGCTCGGCTCCTGCGTGATCGGATGGTTCAATGAACGCAAGCTCAAGATGCTGCTCGGAATCCCCAAAACCCGTCGGATCCGACTGGTAATCTGCCTGGGATATGCCAAACCCGAGGATCCGCTGCGGGAAAAAAACCGCAGGGATTTCGACGAAACGGTCAGTTTCAATCACTTTTGAATCCGCCTGCCGCCCGCTTTTGTGGGCGGCCGTTTGCTGAAAGGAGAGCTTCCACCATGCCCGTTCCCATTTCCGGCGACTGCCTTCCCACCTTCGGAATCACGTTACGGCATGAACAGATGGACAACGGTGAGCTGCGCTTCCGGCTGACCGGCGCGGATCAGAGCAGCTATATCCGCTGTGAAAATCCCGGCCCTCCCGTCTGGGAAAACGCTCACGCCCACAGCCGGCTGCGTGAACTGGTGCTGGTGCAGCGAGGACGGGTCGTCTTTGTCGAGTCGGCGAAGGACGCCCCTCGGTTTCTGCTGCTCGAGGCGGGCGATTTTGCCCTGACAACCCCCGGCATCCCCCACACCCAGTGGCTCGATCGGGATACAGTGGTCCACACCGTCAAGTTTGGCGATTGCACCGATCCCGACTGGATCCCCGCCCCCCATCTCGACGCGGTAACCCACCCGCTCGACCCCAGCGAAACCCTTTCCCGAGTCAGGCAGTACCCGTCCGGGGGGAAATAACAGTCCGCTTGGCAGATGTTTCGTTTTTTGAGATGACTTTCCGCGTAAAAATTCAAATATTTCGCATTCCGACGCAAAAAAATGTGGAAATTCCGCGGACGCTTTGGTATAATGCTGTTGCTGATTGGTACACACTCACACCAACCGATGATAGGACGGCCCCCGGGCCGGTCTTCAAATAAAAATGGAGGGATTCAGAACAATGAGCAAGAAATTTGTTTACCTCTTCTCAGAGGGAAACGGCAAGATGCGCGAGCTGCTCGGCGGCAAGGGCGCTAATCTTGCAGAGATGACCATCCTGGGCATGCCTGTGCCCCAGGGCTTCACCATCACCACCGAGGCCTGCACTCAGTACTATGAGGACGGCGAGACGATCAACGACGAGATCCAGGCCCAGATCATGGAGTATATCGCCAAGATGGAGGAGATCACCGGCAAGAAATTCGGCGATCTTGAGAATCCGCTGCTCGTCTCGGTGCGTTCGGGCGCCCGCGCCTCGATGCCCGGTATGATGGACACCATCCTCAACCTCGGCCTCAACGAGCAGGTCGTGGAAGTCATCGCCAAGAAGTCGGGCAACCCCCGTTGGGCATATGACTGCTATCGCCGCTTCATCCAGATGTACTCCGATGTCGTCATGGAGGTCGGCAAGAAGTACTTCGAGGAACTCATCGACAAGATGAAGGAAGCGCGCGGCGTCACCCAGGACGTCGAGCTGACCGCCGATGACCTCAAGGAACTGGCCAGCCAGTTCAAGGCGGAATACAAGAGCAAGATCGGTTCTGATTTCCCCTCCGACCCCAAGGAACAGCTGATGGGCGCCGTCAAGGCGGTCTTCCGCTCCTGGAATAACCCGCGCGCCATCGTCTACCGCCGGATGAACGATATCCCCGGCAGCTGGGGCACCGCCGTCAACGTCCAGTCGATGGCCTTCGGCAACATGGGCGACGACTGCGGCACCGGCGTCGCGTTCACCCGTAACCCCGCCACCGGCGAGAAGAAGCTGATGGGCGAGTTTTTGACCAACGCCCAGGGCGAGGACGTGG
>CASEBP010000046.1 GCA_949285275.1 uncultured Oscillospiraceae bacterium
AGGTTTGGCTGCCCTCCTGTTTTACAACGGCCGGGACTTTGTCCTGATCTCTGAACAACAGCTTTTAAAAAAGAGCAGGAATCTTTTGATTCCTGCTCTTTTGCATTCGGAACGCTTTTCTGCACCGGAAGGAAAAGGCCAGCCTCGGACCGAGGCTGGCCTTTGATTCTGGAAGGCGATGGCGCGAAAAACGCCTACTCCCCAATCTTTTCCCCACAGTTGGGGCAGAAGTTAGGAATCTTTCTCCGGAAGTCAAGGTTCGCTCTGCAGTGGGGACAACGGTAAAAGACAGCGGCCTGGATAGTGGCTGCGATAAAAACTATGCCTCCCAAAATGACAAACGCCACGATATAGGTGATCATTGTCAAAAGGCAAAGAGCGAGGAAAAGGAAAATTGAGAGACGGAAGATCTGGTAGCTCTTTCTGAAATCCATGCGATTGCTCCTTTCTGCCCTGCCGCAGGCCTATTTTGGCCGGAAAAGAGGATCACTCCTGCTTAATCGCCGTCAATGCAGAAATCTTGACCGCCCGGTTAGCCGGATAATAGCCGGAAACCAATCCAATCAGGGTGGAGAAGATCAGTGCGCCGATCACCAGCCAGCTGGGAATGATGGAAACCGGAGCGCCGGTGTTTCCGCCCCCCCACATGCTTGCTCCGCCCATTCCGATGTTCAGCCCAAAGAAGTTCATCAGATAGGAGATGATGTAGCTCAGGATAACCCCCGCAATACCGCCGAAGAAGCCGATGCATCCTGCCTCCATCAGAAAGATGGCCCGGATATCCCGGACATAGCAGCCGACCACCTTCATGACGCCGATCTCGCGGGTACGTTCGTAGATACTCATCAGCATGGTGTTGGCGATGCCCAGCGCGGCGACAAAGAGGGAGACCCCTGCGATGATCCCAAGGAACATCTGCTGCTTTTGTGTCTGTTCCTCCATTGGTTTGCGGATTGTCTCCATCGAGTAGGTGTCAAAGCCCAGATCCTTGATGGCCTCCTCTACCGCTCCAACGTATTTTATGTCGACGACCTTTACCTTGGCGTTTTGATATTTGGTTTCGGCATTGCGGTCGACCTTGATATCGTTGGCCTTGACATAATCCGCTTCCATCTTTTTGAGATCCTCGATGTTCATGAAGATTCCGCGGGAGGTCTCGTAACCGCGCGCCCAGTCCTCCTTGAGGATGGCGGTTACCTTGGGCTTGTACTCCACCTTCTTGGCGTTTTCATTCTGCTGGTCCAGGCGAAGGATCAGCTTGGAGGTGCTCAGATCGACAAACGGTTCGGTGATCTTTCCGGTGATATCGGGATAAGGATCCCGCCGGTTGTTGCGCTTGCGGCGGGTGTCCTCCAGATTGTAGGAGGTATATTGCCCGATGACCATCGAATAGGGGGAGGAGAAGGCCTCCTCCCAACTCCCGGAGATCAGCTCATATCCGAGCAGCGGAAGCGCCTGGGGATAGACGCCGACAATGTTATAAAACCCGGTTTTGTAGCGCTCTCCATTGCCGGCATACAGTGTGGCGGACAGATTTTGAGGATTATAGAAAGGGGTAGCGGTCAAAACGCCGGGCATTTGCTGAATCTGCGCCATCATATCGTCGTTAAGCACGACTTCCTTGCCGTTTTGAGTGTTGCCGTAGCTGTAAATTTCAATGATGGTCAAATCTCCCATCTGAGCAAGCAGAGCCTCCTGGCTCGCGTTCATTCCGAGGCCGAGGGAGATCATGACAACAATGGCGCAGGTTCCTACCACCACCCCGACGACGGTCAGAAGGGTTCTGACCTTGCGGCGTGCGAGGTTGCGAAGACACATGGAAGCGATATCAAATATCTTCATCGCTGAAGAGGCTCCTCTTAAGCTTGGCCTTCTGAACGGTCACATAGGCGCTCATCAGGCAGACGATGGTTCCCACTGCGATGGTAACAGGACGGGTGGGATCCTTTTCCGGCTCGGTTTCCACCGGTTCTTCGACCGGAAGATCCTGCGGCGGCATCTCCTCACCGCCTCCGAAATTCATTGCCATCACCGAGATGTTGAAGGGAACGCTTGTTTCCTTGGGGTTCATGTTGGCGTCTTCATAGGTGACGATGATGTTTCCAACATAATCACCGGGCTGGTCGTACCGGACCGAGAAATCTGCGGTCGATTCGCTGCCGGCGTTGAGGTTGCCGATATACTGGCTCTGGCCGGGGTTGGCCATCCCTTCTCCCTCTATGCGGGCGGTCAGGTTATAGACGCCGCTGCGCCCTTTGTTGACCAGAGAAACTGCAACGTAGCATTCCTCCCCCTGGAACCCCTGTTCCACTTCGGGGATTCCCATTTCAAAGCGGTCGGGAAAATCAACTGGTAATGTGATGCTTTCGCTCGATTCTCCGCTGAGCAGCTTTTGGGTATCGTTGGCTGTGCTGACATATTGGAATTTGAAGGAGAGGTTGATGGCATTGGCGTCCTCGTCATCGGTCACTTTGGTCAGGCCGGGTTTAATGGTGACCTGCCGTTCGATGATGCTGCCGGCGGACAGCCGTTCGATGAAAAAGGTATTGGAGGAGCTGGTCATCGAAAAGACGCCGGTAGGGGAGACGTTCATAACAATGTTGACCAGCGAGTTGGTGGTACTGGTGTTACGCAGCCGCAGCTTCAGGGTGAAATCCTCGCCCGCGGTGACGCTGGTGCCGCCATAATCATAGCTGTCCACAATGATGTAAGGGGTGAGAGGATCCAGTTCGACGTCATCGTCGTCGTCATCATCATCTTTATCTTCGACGTATTCCTCGGTGCGGGGGATGCTGGTGGTGCAGTCGACGGTCCGAGGAGATCCGTCGGTCAGCTTGTAGAAACAGGTGAAAGACAGAATGTTTCCTGATCCGGTATAGCGCAGCGAAAGTTCCACGTCAAAGACCATCCGGTCGGTCCCTGATTCGGCCGGATCGACAAAGACCGGCGTAACCTTGGTATTGGTCAGGACAAAGGAGTCATTGGAATTGTAGCCAGTGAAGGAAAGGGTGCCGGGATCGACATCGAGGGCGGCAATATTGTAATCGGTGACCCGGAAGGTTGCCTTGAATTCGGTATTGCGCTTAATGGTACCGCTGCGGCTGATGCTGAGCATTTTGATATTATTGGAGCTGATGACGGTGCTGCCCGAACCCTCGTTGTTGATTTCAAAGGCAGCTTCTGCTCCGCTGAGCTGTTTTCCCGTAAAGGTCAGTCCCATCCACGAGCAGGTGTAGCTGTCGGTACCGCTGGAAGAAAAGGCGACAACTGCCTTGTCATCATAGATAAGGGAATTGGAAGGCCCGGTGACAACCAGCGCCCATTTGTTATCAAAAATGTCGGTATTATATTCCGCTTTTACCGTATAATATCCAACCGGCAGTGAGGAATAGGGGGTTCCACTGACGGTGAGTCCTTCATATTTTGTTTCATCGACCTGAACCATTTCTTTGGCAGCAAATGTCGTGGTTGGGAGCACAAGCAGGATCAATGCCACACAGAGCAGCAGGCTAACCGTTCTTTTCATTTTCATCGGCCTTATTCTCCTTTTCGTCGGGCTGGGTGGGTGCTTGGAATGCCGCATCTGCAGGCGGAGCGGAAGGGATTTCTGGCAGGGGAGGGGGCGGCTCCAGGTAGGCCGGAGATTCGTTCCGCTCATCCCCCACCAGCAGGCCATCCCGAATGGTGATGATCCGGTCGGCATAGTGTGCCAGTTCGTTGTCATGGGTGACCAGAACGAAGGTGATATTGTTCTGGTGGGACATTTCGATGAGCAGCCGCATAACCTCAAGGGTGGTGTGGCTGTCCAGGTTTCCGGTTGGCTCATCGGCGAAAACAATCTTCGGCTTGGCCACAAACGCCCGAGCGATTCCAACCCGCTGCTGCTGGCCGCCCGACATCTCGGATGGCTTGTGGTTGATGCGGTTTCCCAGGCCGACCTTTTTGAGCAGGATCGCCGCTTCCCGGTCTCGAATCATCCGGGGAACTCCACGGAAAAGCAGCGGCATGGCGACGTTTTCCAACGCTGACATCGAGGGAATCAGGTTGTAGGACTGAAAGACAAACCCGATATTTTTCTGCCGGAAGCTGGCCAGTTGATCCTCTGAGAGGCGGGAGATATTGGTCTTTCCGATCTTGACATAACCGCCGGTAGGCTTTTCAAGGCCGGCCAGCTGGTTAAGCAGGGTGGATTTCCCCGATCCAGAGGTGCCCAGGATACAGCAGATTTCGCCGCGCCCGATCTGGAGATTGATATGGGAGAGCGCACGAACCTTTTCGTTGCCGACCCGGTAGACCTTGGAAAGGTCATTGATGGTAATGATGGGATCCAAGCGGCCAAACCTCCTTTTGCTGGAGTGCGGTAATCTGATTACTCAGTGCCGATAGGAAGGGGAATTATTGCCTGAGGAGCAGAAAGAATTTCACCAAATTCTCAGATGGCCTGCCTCAGGAAAACGGTATTGCGAAAACAGCGGAGCCAGACTGATCCGGCTCCGCTGTTATGACATTACGGTGTGGTGCTTCCACCCTGGCTTTGGATCCACTCCCAATAGGTGGGAACCGGGTTTTCCGAACTGGAAGTGGTCTCTTCGTCATCCGTGGAACTGCCGCTGTAGCGGGACGGACTGGCGACGCGGTCATCATCGGTATCGTCGTCGTCATTCAGATCAATGTCCTCCACCGCGCCGTGGCCGTCGCACTCCTCCGGGAGATAGGTGGTTTTATACCAGCCGGTGCCGGTCTGAGTGCAGTTGGGGCCAGCCAGCTTTCCGGTCTCCAGGCAGTAGGTCTTTGCCACAACATTGGGCGAGACGGGGAAATCGATGACGGGAAGATCGGCATGGATCGGCGCCATGACATTTTTCCAGATGAGAGGCGGCGGGTAGCTGTAGCCCGAGTAGTTGATCGTTTCCATTTCGTCGTAGCCCAGGTAGCACACCCCGACATAGTACGGAGTGACTCCGATGAACCACTGGTTATAGTCTTCGTCCGAGGTACCGGTTTTGCCGGCGATGGGCATCTGAGAGAACTTGGCAGGGGTACCGGTACCGGGCGAGGCTTCCGTGACCCGCTGCAGCAGCTTGTTCATCACGGTTGCGGTTTCAGCGGAGATGACCCGCCTGGGAACCGCCTTATTCTCCAGGATTACCTTGCCCTCCGAATCCAACACTTTGGTGTAGGAGTGAGGTTCATAATACAGACCGCCGTTGCCGAACATCTGATAGGCGGCGGCCATCTCCAGCGGGGTGACGCCGTCGGTCAGGGCGCCGAGCGCCATCGGAGCAAGGGCACAGTCGGTGTAGGTGAAGCCGTCGCGGGTCTCATTTTCGACCAGATGCTGGAAGCCCAGCTGATCCCGCATGAAATCAAAGCTGGTCTTGGGGGTCAACATCTGCACCAGTTTGACCGGGATCGTATTGGTCGAACGCTGAATCGCTTCGGTAATGGTGATCGGTCCACGGTAATAGCCGTAGAAGTTCTTGGGGTACCAGGAGGTCATATCCTCCGGATCGAGGAGGATGGGGCTGTCGTCCCAGACCATCGACCAGTGGATGATGTTGTATTCAACCGCAAGGGAGTAAGAGGCCAACGGTTTGATGGTGGAGCCGGGGTGGCGGACTGCGCTGGTCGCCCGGTTAAAGAGCAGCGCACCGTCCTTTTCTCGGTTGGATCCGACGATGGCCTTGATTTGCCCCTGCAGATCAAGGATCACAAAGGCCGACTCGGGGTATTCCTCGTTGCGGATGGGGGTGAAGGGACTGTTCTCGCTGCCGACGATGTACATGTTCTCAAGATAGTCCTGCATTTCGGCGTCGACGGTGGTGTAGATGCGGAAACCGCCGGTACGCAGGGCTTCCTTCGCGCCGGCTTCGGTGTATCCGGCCTTTTCGACGAGATCCTCCTGGACCTCGGCGTAGACGGTATCGATAAACCAGCCCTGTACTGTTTCGAGGGTCTCATGGTATTCCTCGGTGCGGAACACCATCTCCTGATCGATGGCCTCCTCGTATTCCTCATCGGTCAGCATGGGGGTACCGTCGGGACGCTGCTGTTCATGCATCATCTCCAGGACCATCAGCTGACGTTCGCGGTTGTTTTCAGGATAGGTGAAGGGGTTCCATTTGGTGGGGTTCTGGGTGATTGCGATGAGCGAAGCTGCTTCGGCCGGCGTCAGCTCCGAGACATTTTTTCCAAAATAAAGGTTGGAAGCCGATTGAACGCCGTTCTGGCCGTTGCCCAATGCGATGGTGTTGAGGTATACCTCAAGAATCTGCTCCTTGGAGTAGTTTTTCTCCA
>CASEBP010000047.1 GCA_949285275.1 uncultured Oscillospiraceae bacterium
ACCGGCCTGCAGAAACTCGTCGACCATCTGACAGGTTTGATCGATGTCGATCTCTCCATCTTTGAGGGGAAGACGCATGTAACCGAATCCGAAGTGCTTTTCAAGCGGCAGCATCATGTGGCTCCTTTCCGTTTTGAGCAAAACAACAGGTGGACCTATATGAAAAGCTAAAATACTTTACACAAATAAAACGGCATGATAATGCAGAAAATTCGCCGGCCTTTGGCAAAAGCTTACCAGGCGTCCAGGCATCGGAAGCGGAAGACCGCGTCATACTGCGAACCGTCTGCACAGTCGAATGTGGCGCGTATCGTATAAAGGGCCGATGGGGCCGAAAGCGGCAGAGTCAGCTGTTGGGTCTGCGCCGGCAGGGTCATGGTTTGTGGCGTACCGTCCGGCTCACTTTGGATCTCCACCGCAACCGGAGAGACGGGCGGCTGGGAAAAATCCAACGTTACTTCCCGCATTTCATAGCCGGATATGATGTTGATTTCTTCCTGCGACAGTTCGGGGGAGATCAGCGGGACAGTCCGTTCGCCCTTTCTCCGCCAAAGGCCGCTGAGGGTAGCCGATGTGCTCCGCTCGACCGCCTGTTCCGAGCCGGAAAAGCGGATTCGCAGCGCCGGATCAGGGATCAGCAGCGCATCGATCCGTTGCCGGTCCAAACCGCCGGGCAGGTAGTAGGAATTCGCCTGCGGATCCTCCCCGTACAGTGGCACCACCTTGACCGACGAATCGGACAGCACGACAACCAGCGGACCGTCCGCCGTGTCGTAAACCAGGCTGAGGCGGTTATCATCCTGGTCAAAATCATAACCGCCGGTCAGTTCTTTGAGCTGCAGGGAGCTGAGATAGTCAAAAAGTGCCTGCTTATCGGTACAGCGGTAGGTCGTGTGATAGTTGGCATCGGTCTGCATCACGGAGGAGAGGCGCAGCTCGTCACTGCTCCTGGATTGGAAGATCAGCTGGGAACCCTCTCCGCCGCCATAGGCAAGGGCAGTGTATCCGCAGGTCATGAAGAGGATGAAAAAGGCCAAACCTACAATCAGCGCGCCGGATCTCCGCCGGGAGGGGGATACAATGGCCCGCAGCCGGTAGCGCAGCGATGATGCGGCGGAGGAAAGACAGGTAGTAAAGCCGCGGTTATCCCCGGCGGTGTCGAGAATCAGATGTGCATAGCGGCGCCGTACGATATCGTCCGCGTCCGCCAGCACCGTTTCGTCGCAGCTCAGCTCGAGATCCTCGGCGCATCTGTGCATGGCAATCCACATCAGTGGGTTGAACCAGCAGAAAGCCGTACAGAACACCAGAAAGAACTTCGATTGGGTGTCCTCCCGTCCGATATGGACAAGCTCATGCCGGAAGATCAGCGTCAGCTCCTCGGGGGTGTAAGGGTGATCGGGGAGAACGACGCGGATTGTGCGCTCAAACAGTCCGATCGACAGCGGGGTGGCGGTATCGGGGGAAATTACCAGGCGGAACCGGACCTTTTTGATTTTAGCACGTCGGATTTCCGCTTCCCAGAGCGCCTGCACCGTTGGATCGCCGTTGGGCCTGGCATGCCTCAAAATGCGGAAACGGAAGACAAGATGGGACAGGATGCTCCCCCCCAGCACACACAGCGTTCCTGCCAGCCACAGCTTGAAGAGGGGCTCGGTCCAACGTCCGGCATCGAAAATCAACAGGGGTTCGGATGGCCGCACGACGCTTTGAGCAGTAAGATACAGATAATTGGGGATCATCCACAGTGTGGCGCAGGCGACTGCACTGATTCTTTGACGCAGCAGGGGGAGTGCGGCAACCAGCAGAATGTCATACAGGGCGATGTGCAGCAGGATGCCGGAACAGGCATAGAAGGTGAGCCGAAGCGCATCTGTCCAGCCATATTGCCACCATCCCAGTACGATCAGCACCAATACAAAGAGGGGCAGGAGAAGGCCGGGGACAAACGGGTGGTAACGCGGCCGGGACAGAGGCTCATCCGGATTTTCCGTACCCGGATCGCCCTGAAAAAAGACCGCCCAGGCGAATGCGCCGGAAATTGCGGCGGCGAACAGTGCCTTCAACAGCAGGGATGCACTCATAACCCACCCCTTTCGAGCAGATCGCGCAGCTGGTCCAGTTCCTGTTTGGTCAGACCGCTGCTGCAGAGTGCTGCGGCGAAGGTCGGCAGGCTTCCGCCGCAGAGCTGGTCGAGAAAACGCCTGCTCTGTTGGGCGAGGTAGTCCTGACGGGTGATCAGCGGGGTATACCGGGCGCTGCGGCCCGTCTTTTCAATCGCCAGAAATCCCTTTTCCGACAGACGGGTCAGCACCGTCAGCAGGGTAGTGGAAGCGATGGGATGGTACTGCCGGAGAATCTGATCAATCTCGGTTCGGGACGCTGGAGGCTCACAGCTCCAGACGGCCTGCATCACCTCCAGCTCTGCGTCGGGAAGCCGGCGAATCGGCGCATCCATTGAAATCCCTCCTGTTCTACAATTGTAGTACAATTTTATTCTATAATTGTAGAATAGAATTGTCAAGAGCCAGCAGGATTTTTGTATTTTGAAAACTCCCCGCAGTATACCCCGGCAAAGAATTTCTCCGACGGTAAAAATATAACCGGGTGCAACCACCGGTTGCCCGATTGACAAGGCGGCTTGCTGGACATTTTTCTGAAATCCGGCTATACTTTTTCCAGAACAGTGAGGGGGGCGCTTCATGACGCTCGGTGAAACAATCCACCGCCTTCGAACCGAAAAAAATCTGTCCCAGAGTGAGCTTGCGGACGCGCTGGAGGTGTCCCGCCAATCCATCTCCAAATGGGAAACGGACAGTTCGGTACCGGAGCTGGACAAACTGATCCGGCTTGCCGCGATCTTCGATGTCTCAATGGATCAGCTGATTCTCGGCAGACAGCCTGAATCGGTGCCGCAGCCGGAACAGCCGGTTCCCCGCGATGCCGGACCGGAAAAAAAGCCGGACCGAAGCGGGTTTCGGACGGTAGGAATCATCCTGTTCTGTTTTGCCGGGCTGATTATTCTGCTTCTCGCTCTGCTGACGGGAAGTTTGCTGGGCGGTCTGATCCTGTCTTCGCCGTTTTTGCTGTGCGGACTGATCTGTGTCTTCTGCCGGAGAAATGCCGGACTTTGGTGCGGCTGGACGCTGTTTTTCCTCGTTAACCTCTACCTGCGGTATGGGACAGGCATCACATGGCGGCTGGTACTGATGACCCCGTGGTTTGAACCGCAGATGAACTACCTGCGGCTGATCTTCGGATGGATCGAGCTGCTTGGCTTTCTGCTTCTGCTGCTGGTCACCGTATGGCGGCTCGGGAGGCGTCCGCTGGCACCGACCCGCGGGCGGTGCGTTCTGACAGTGCTGGGCTGGACGGCACTGCTGCTGTTTGATCTGCTGTTGAATCCCATTTTAAGTACCCGGATGGGCGGATTGTACTACCTTCTGGGGGATTGGGTGCACTTTGCGCTGCTCAATGGGCTGCTGGTCATTACCGTTCGCCTGATTCGCGGAAGGGGAAACAAAACGGACGATGCGTCATAAATATTGCCGAAACTTCACCGGATACCGCCGGCGTTTCCCCGGTGTTTTGCCGCCCTGTTGCATTGATCCGGTTCGTTTCGCATTTGCAACGCGGGGAAAAAGAGGATATGCCATCGATACCGGCTTTGCCGGGGCCCGCTTGGGAAATACCGTTACAGAAGGTTTATGGAGGCTGTGCCCGGACTGCAAGGATGATGTTTTGTCCGTCTGCGTGGCGGCAATTCAATTGAGGAGGAGACAATGGAACAACAGGACCACATTACGATTCGAAACGAAACCGAGGCGGACTATGCTGCGGTGGAACAGTTGACCCGAGAGGCCTTTTGGAATGTGTACCGCCCCGGTTGTCTGGAGCATTATGTCGTCCATCTGCTGCGGCATGATCCCGCCTTTGTACCAAAACTGGATCTGGTTATGGAACAGGATGGGCAGCTTATCGGCCATATCATGTATATGCGGGCGCATATCCTGTCCGACGACGGCCGAAAGATTCCCATGATGACCTTCGGCCCGATCAGCATCCGTCCCGATCTTCAGAAGAAGGGCCTGGGAAAGCGGCTGCTGGATTACTCGATGCGGCAGGCTGAAGCGATGGGGGCAGGGGCGCTGTGTATCGAAGGCAACATAGGATTCTATGGTAAATCCGGCTTTGTGGTGGCCGGCACCCGAGGCATCCGCTATCACGGGGAGCCGGAACAGGAGATCGTACCCTATGTTCTGCTCAGAGAACTCCGGCCGGGCTTTCTGGACGGCGTCACCGGTGTTTACTATACGCCGAAGGGATATGATGTGGATGAGGCGGCGGCGGAGGCCTTTGACCGAAACTTTCCACCCAAGAAAAAGCTGAAACTGCCGGGACAACTGTTCTGACACAGTGGGGAGGACCCGCGGAGATTTCCGCGGGTCCTCCGTTATATTTGCTGCATACAGAGGGGAGGTCAAGCGTCCGTTTGCGCTTCTCTGAACCTTATGCCATGCAGGCACTGGCAGGCAGCCAGACCGCCGGAATGACAGATTCAGGTGGCGATCGGCGGAATGGAACAATCGGTGCAGATATCCTGCTCAGTGGCTCCGTTGCAGTTGACATAGCTGTCGCCCACCGTGGCCACTGCGCCGAACTCTACAGGCACCGCCACACAGATATCCTGGGTGATGGTGAAGAAGCAGGAGCCATTTCTCACACCGCTGCACACATCACGTCCCGGGGTAACCACAGGACTTCCGCAGCATTTGGTGGTGGTGATGCCGGTTTGGGCAAAAGGAGTCACCGTGACGGGAACACAGATGGAAGCAGACTGATAACCTACCGCAGGGCAGGTTTGGGATTCGTTAAGGGCATCTGCAGTGAAATTGACCATAAGAAAAACTCCTTTCTGGCAAGAGCCATTCCCATCCTGTGTACCAGGGAGAAAACGGTTCCTCGCCCCGCAAAGTGAGAGGGTCGGAGGCAGTTTAGGCCGTACGGGCATAGTATGAAGTAGGACTTTTTTAAAAGGAGATAACGTAGATGGGTATTACAAATTCCAATAAAGTAATCAATACAGACCGCATTTCCTGTGATGGTACACTGCGTGTGACGCTGGCGCTGACGGCCTCTCCCGATATTGTTTCCAATCCTACCGATATTGTCCTGATTCTGGATCGCTCGGGCAGTATGGTGGGAGCTCCTCTGGCCAATATGAAGCTGGGGGCCAAAACCTTCATCGACCTGGTTTCCGAAGCTACGGGTGGAAAACAGGATGGACAGATCGGCTCGGGAAGCCGGGTGGGAATTGTCAGCTTTTCCAACACCGCCACAGCAGATACGCAGCTGATCACCTCCACAGATGTACTGAAAGCCGCCGTAGATGGTCTGAAGGCCGGCGGCAGCACCAATCATGCGGATGCTTTCTCCCAGGCGATGCAATTGTTTGACCCTTCCTCGCCCAGTGCCAAAATCATGGTGATTTTCACCGACGGAAATACCACATCGGGCGAACCCCCCGCTCCGGTGGCAGCAGCAGCCAGAGCGAAGGGCATTGTGATCTATTGCATTGGCCTGATTGGTTCCGATGGTCTGGATATTCATGCGCTAAACAATTGGGCCACCGATCCGGATGCTTCCCATGTGGCGGTGACACCGGACGCCGCCGACCTGGAGCAGCTTTTTTCGGAGTTGGCCGCCAATATTTCCAAAACAGGAGCCACCAATGTTGTTATTCATGAGGTGGCCAACCCGGACTTCATGATTACCGGCATTTCCACCCCTACCAAAGGATCTGCCACCATGCTGGATGTCCATTCTCTGCGGTGGAACATTCCGCAGCTGGGAGTCAGCGCCTCGGAAAGTGCGTCGGTGGAATTCTTTGTCCGGCATGTAGGACAACAGTCCGGAACCAAATTGGTCAATCAGTCCATCACCTATACCGACGACGAGGGGAACACCGTCTACTTCCCGAAGCCGACGGTATCGGTGGAGTGCGATATTGTGGTCCAGCCGGAGGCATGTCCCGAAGCGGTTCAATTGAGTGTGGACGGCTGCCAGGATTCGGTCGTAGTGGATCTGGGAGATGTCAGCCTGGCATCCCAGGGCCGGATTATTCAGATGGATGTGACCATCAAAAATGTTTGTCCCGGAAAGCGGGTCGCTTTGGCGGCAATCCTCACCGAGCTGGATCAGGATGGGATGGAGCATCAGCGCGGAATGAAAGCGATGACAATTCCGGCCCACAGCTTTCCCATCTGTCGGGATGTGCTGGTCAAATGCATTAAATTCGTCGTGCCGGAAGATTTGAGCGTATCGGGCAGGGAAATCTGCAGTCAGAGAAAATTCAAAGCCCGTTTTCTGGCCAATTCAATCGATACCGATTATCGCTGTTGTGAATCCGTCCTGACCTTTTAGCCACGGGCCACCGTCTGTTCGGTGGCACTACATACCGGCTCCGATGTTTTATCCATGCTGATGTCCGATTCGATGAGCGGCCCGCTGCACCACTTCCTGTCCGCTGTGTTGATCCCGCGCATAAAGGGCCAGAGAGATCCCCATCAGAAGAACTTCTACTACGGGCTGGGCGGCGATTACGCCGGTCAGTCCCCACAAGCGGTTGAGAAGAATGATCGCCGGTACAAACAGGACCGCGTTCCGCAGAATGGTGATGGTCAGGGAATGGACCGCTTTTCCCAGGGCCTGGAAATAGCTGGTCACCATATTGATAACCCCCAGGGTGGGAGCGGACAGGCACAGAATCTTCAGGAAATCTCCCGCCTGCATCACGAGTGTCTGCTCATGGAGAAAAATTGCGGCCAGATACGGCGCGGTCAGCAGGAATGCCGCGGTAAAAACAGCCCCAAGCAAAACTCCATATAGAATGGACAGGCACATGGCGGTACCCATGCGGTCCTTTTGGCCTGCACCGTAGCAGTAACCGATCAGAGGGGTTACCCCCTGGGACAGGCCGACCGAAAGCATAATGGGGACCATGTCGATTTTATAGGCGATACCATATGACGCCACCGCGTTGGAGCCGTAGATGGCGATATAGTTATTGAGCACAATGTTCGCCACGCTCATCAGTACAGTGATCAATGCGCCGGGGATTCCGATGGTCACAACGCTGCTCACGATGCCCCAGTTGGGAGAAAAATCACGGGGTGAAACGGGAAATAGGGGATTACCCCGCCGGCTTTGACGAATCATACATCCAATATAATAGACGCTCGAGCAGGCAAAACCAAGGGAAGTGGCGGCCGCAGCTCCTGCGGCGCCCCAGCCCAACGGGAGGATAAACAGATAGTCCAGCGCGATGTTGACTCCGTTGCCCAGGATCAATCCCACCGTACTCTCCCGGATCAGCCCTGCAGAGCGGAACAGGTGGACAAACCCGTTGGAAAGCATAATGACGGGAGCGCCAAGGAAAATGTAGCGGAGATAGTCGCAGGTGTACGCCAGATTGTCGGCGTCGGCTCCGGCCAGCTGGGCCAACAGGGGGAGAAGCAGCAGCCCCAACACGGCGGTGACCGTCCCTGCCAGTATCATGGCATAGCTGCAAAAATTCATGACCTTTCCAGCGGATTCTCTGCGGCCCTCCCCCAGGAGCCGTGCGATGATGCTGCTGCCTCCCATGCCGAATACGCAGGCGATGGACATGATGATCAACAGAATGGGGGTGCATAGCGTAACAGCAGCAATCATGGCAGGCTCCCGGGTCAGCGAGACAAAAAAGGTGTCTGCCATATTATAAATCAGTGTGGTAAGCTGTCCCAACATGGCAGGCAATCCCACACGGGCGATTGCTCTGGACAGATTGGTTTCCTCAAATACCGATGTCATAATGATTCCTCCCTTGCAAACGTCCCGATTATAGCGTAAAATAAAAAAAGAAAACCAGGACAAATGTCTTGTTTGGAGGCATAGATGAAGAGAATTTATGATCCGCAGGCGGTGGAGAAATGGCTCAGGGATTGCCGGTATCGCACGGTGCTGGAGAAATGGGAGCCGGAGTTGGCATTGCTGCGCTATGAAAAAGGGGAGCTGGTAACTTCTCCGCTGCCGCAGGAACGGTGGTTTCAGGTAGTGGTACAGGGAAACCTGAATATCTACTTTATCCGGGACGACGGGGAACGCTACTCCCTTTCCAGTGGAAATGCCGGCTATATCCTGGGCGACATGGAACTGTTTCATCCCAATGACGGCAGCATCTATACGGAAGCGGCAGAGCCGCTGCTCTGTCTCGCACTGCTCATGGACCGGAACCGTGAGAAGCTGCTGGCGGATTCGCTTTTTTTACAGATGGTCTGTCAAAGCCTCTCCGAAAAGATGGCGGCCATTACTGCGATGAATGCAGCACCCTGCTCTCTTTCCCAGCGAGTGCTTTCCTACATGCGCTACAAATGTCCGGACGGCGTGCTGAAGGGGTTGGAACGGGAGGCGTTCCATCTGCATTGCAGTGCGCGGCAGCTTCAGCGAATTTTGAATCAGTTTGAACAGCAGGGAAAGGTGGTCAAGACGGGAAAGGGAAGCTATCGTCTGGTCGATCACCCCGCTGCCATTTTTGTTCCGGAGACCTATACAAGCTAGCGCTGTGGATGGCGGATATAAGTTATCGCGAGTGCCATTTTAATGCAGCGGCAGCCCTTTTCTGTATATAGGTGCGCGGAATATGCCGGGCATGGAAATTTGGTAGAAGCGATGAATCTTCACCGGCGCCCACCAACGCGATGATAGATTTTTTCTGCAATATCTTTGCCGGTCCCTGGGGCATTGCGATTTTGGCGGCTGCGCTCCTTCCGCTGTCAATGGATGCCCTTTGAGGGGTAAACGGAAATCGGTCTGCGGCATTTCTGCGATGAAATAAAAAAATCGCCGCAGCAAAAACTGCGGCGATTTTAATTTTGGTGGACCCGAACGGGATCGAACCGTCGACCTCACGGATGCGAACCGTGCGCTCTCCCAGCTGAGCTACGGGCCCATAAGAAGGGAATGCGCCGCAATACCGACAAAAGATGCGGTTTCGCGACGAGTGCTATTATAGCACCGTTTCGCATCAAATGCAAGCAAAATTTTAAAAATCTGCCGTTTTTTATATGGGGATGCCGCATATGTCATGCCGAATCGGATGACAGAGAACCGCAAGAAAACTTTTTCGATCGAAAATCTCTATCCCATCAGTCAATCCGTTTGACAGGACGATTCTTTCGGCGATTGGGACAGCGCAATGATGGCTCATATCGGGGATCGCCGCAAAGGGATCGGGAGGAATACCAGCGATTTCGTTTATCTGAAAACAGCATGGGGAAAGGGGAATTCTGTGGACTGAAAAAGGTTCCGAACCGCTTTGAATACCGGCGGAATACTTTTTTCGCTGCGGCGCAGGTTTATCCGCCTTCCGCACCCGTTTCTGCTTGGAATCCGGCAGGGAAAGACCATATGACCGCCTGCAGCTTTGGTCTGCGCGCTGCAAAAAACCGCTCCGGATTGCGAAATATGCGGATGAAATAAAAAAATTTGTACAAGCTATGGGAAACCGTGCAATAAATATGCCCGGTGTGGGCACTATAGCTTCGGAAATCGGAAAAGGGAACAAATGGAAAATGGTCCTGCTTTCCGTTTCCCGGATCAAACCGACAGCATCCGGCTGAGCGCCCGAGGCGTGCCGGCGGATGCCTCACAACAGAATTTGTAAAGAAATGGAGTATGACAATGAAACGTATTTTTGCAGCGATTTTTGCCGCGCTTTCGGTTTTCAGCTTTGCTGCCTGCTCGAACAAGAATGACGGCCCTCAGCCCGGAACCCTCAAGGAGGGGGAAACCCTTCAGTCGGTGCTTGAGGCGGTCGATGGAAAGTTTGCCGAGAAGTACGGCACAGATTACAGTGCCGTCATGATGGGGATGCCGATCGACGACACTTATCTTTCGGATTTTCTTGCGCTGGACAGCAGCACCTATGACGAGTATGCGGGCAGCGTATCGATGTCGATGACCAATTCGGATGCGTTCTTTGTGGTCAAGGCAAAGGAGGGCCAGCTGGAGACGGTGCAGCAGGCGCTGGACAAGCGGCTTTCGGACATCAAGGCACAGTATGAATTTTATCCGGTCAACGGTTCCTATGACCGCGCTATGGCGGGCGAGGTGTATACCAAGGGAAATTACGTCTTCCTGATTGTGGTCGGCGTGATGGATGATACCGCGGAGGAAACCCCCGACTTTTCCGACGATGTCCAGATGACCAAAGAGACGATCGACAGCTTTTTTAACAACTAATTAATGCTTGCTGTTTTCCGCAAAATATGGTACCGTATTAGTCGGATTTGAGTCCGGCTCCAAGGCAAAAAGGCTCCCGCGGCCGTCCTTCTGCGGGGGCCTTTTTGCGAAGAAACTGACGGGAGGACCGCAATGGTTTTTTCAAGTATCCTCTTTCTTTTCTATTTCATGCCCGCGGCGTTTTTAATCTACTATCTGACACCGCGCCCCGCCAAGAACGGTGTGCTCCTGGTGCTGAGCCTTTTGTTCTATGCGTGGGGAGAAGTACGGTATCTTCCGATCATGTTTGCGTCGATCCTGGTCGACTATACCGCCTCGAATATGCTGGAACGCTGCGGTAACCGGCAGGGATGGCGCCGGTTTTGGCTGTTCGTCTCGGTGTTTTTCAATTTGGGAATGCTGGGATTTTTCAAATATGCCGGTTTTTTTGCTTCCAACTTCAACGCACTGACCGGACTTTCAATTCCGGTCCTGTCGCTGACCCTTCCGCTGGGCATCAGCTTTTACACCTTCCAGACAATGTCCTACACCATCGATGTTTACCGGGGGCAGGTTAAGCCGGAGCATAATATCATCGACTTCAGTGCCTTTGTTGTGCTTTTTCCGCAGCTGATCGCCGGACCGATCGTCCGGTACACCGATATTCAGCGGGAGCTGCGGGAACGTACGATGGATCTCGGTCAGATTTCCAGCGGGGTCCGGCTTTTTATTCTGGGTTTGGCCAGTAAGGTTCTTATCGCCAACAATGTCGGCTCCCTGTGGACTGAAACCGAACAGATTGGATTTTCCGCACTTTCCACCCCGCAGGCGTGGCTGGCGATGCTGGCCTTCACGCTGCAGATCTATTTTGACTTTTCCGGCTATTCGCTGATGGCGATTGGCCTTGGACGGATGCTGGGGTTTGAGTTCCCCCGCAACTTTGATTTTCCGTATATCTCCAAAAGCATGACCGAGTTCTGGCGCAGGTGGCACATGACGCTGGGAAGCTGGTTTCGTGAATACCTCTATATCCCGCTTGGCGGAAACCGCAAAGGAGCAGCCCGCACGACCTGGAATCTGCTGATTGTCTGGGCTGCGACCGGGCTTTGGCATGGCGCCTCGTGGAATTTTGTGATCTGGGGCCTGTTTTTCTTTGTTCTGCTGATGCTGGAGAAGGCGTTCCTCAAGGACTGGCTGGACCGCCATCCCATTGTGGCGCGCGTCTATATGATTCCGCTGATTCTGGTCAGTTGGGCCATCTTTGCCATCACCGATTTTTCTCAGATGCAGCTCTTTTTCACCCGGCTGGCCGGTGGGTTCGGCGGGGAGGACTGGATCTATTCCCTTCGCAACTACGGTGTTACCTTCCTGCTGGGGATTCTGTTCGCCACCCCGCTCCTTCGGCCGCTGCTTGACCGGATAAATCAAAACCGGATTGCCTCGGTGCTGCTGTATGGGTTTCTGACCGTCGTATCGGTTGCCTATCTGGTGGATGCCACCTACAATCCGTTCCTGTATTTCCGATTCTGAGAGGGGGGAGCCGCATGAAAAAATTGTTTTCCTATCCGGTGACGGTATGCTTTTTTCTGTTTCTCTTCGGCTTCTCCATCGTGAACTTTTTGACTCCGGACAAGGTTTTTTCCGAGATGGAGAACAAGTATCTCGCACAGTGCCCGACCCTGACCTGGAGCGGCTTGCTGGACAGCAGTGAAAAGGGCTTTGCACAGCGGTTTGAAAAGTACGTCAACGAGCAATTCCCGCTGCGGGACGGCTGGATTTCCCTGAAGTCCCGAGCGGAATCCGCACTGGGTAAAATTGAGAATAACGGCATAGTGTACGGAGCGGACGATTATCTTTTTGATAAGTACAAAAGCTATGATACCCAGAGGCTGGAGAGGAATTTGTCGCTGCTGGAACGGTTTGCAGAGGCCCATCCCGAGCTTCCCCGTACACTGATGGTCATCCCCGCTTCCTACAATATTCTCTCGGACAAGCTGCCCCGTGGTCTGGGGAATTTGGATCAGCTGGCTGAAATTGACACCCTCTATCAGCGGATGCAGCGCAGCGGTTATGTGACGGTGGATATGGCGTCGGCCCTGTCGCAGCACGCACAGGAGGAGATCTACTACCGCACCGACCATCACTGGACAACCGATGGCGCGTGGTATGGCTATCAGGCGTTTCTGCAAGGGCAGGGGAGGACGGCCATTGTGCCGGATCAGGCGCTGCGCCGCAGTACAGAGGGATTCTGGGGCACCTATTTCAGCAAATCCAAGAAATACGACGCGGTGGCCGATACACTGGTTTGGTATGATCTTCCGGTGGATTCGGTTACCATCGACGGAAAAGCGGTGGACGGAATGTACGACTTCTCCCAGCTGGAGAAGCGGGACCGCTACGCCATGTTCCTCTATGCCAACAACGGAGTGACCATCATTGAAAATTCCGCCGCTGAACCGGGCAGTATTCTTGTTATTAAGGATTCCTATGCCAATTGTTTTGTCCCGTTTTTGACTCAAAGCTATTCCAAGGTGGTGGTTGTCGACCTCCGCTCGATGCCAACCGGCCTGGCGCAGCTGATTGAAGATGAGGGGATTGAGCAGCTGCTGGTCCTCTACAGCTTCGAAAATCTCGCGAGTGACAGCAATTTCCCACGGCTTCTCTATTGATCGATCTGGCAACGCAAACGGCCCGAAACCTGTGATGGTTTCGGGCCGTTTGGCTTGGAGGCAGAGGATTGCAAAGAAAAGGATTGCTATTTCTTGGTTACCTGATTCTTAATCTGACCGGTAGGAATTTCCCGGATGAGATCATTGGATTTTCCCGCCCGCAGCAGGTAGCTGTCGTTGGGGTGGCCGAGGATTCCGACAATCGAGCGGCTGATTTCCATAGCACGGTCCAAATCGATACCGGTTTTTACCCCCATTTCGTCACACATATGCAGCAGATCTTCGGTCGAGACATTTCCGGCGGCGCCGGGAACGAACGGGCATCCTCCCACACCGGCAAAGGCGCTGTCATAGCGGGTGAATCCCGCCTGCATCCCTGCGAGAATATTGGCGAGGCCCAGACCACGGGTGTTATGAAAATGCAGCCACCAGGTGACCTGTGGGAAGGACCGGCGCATCTCCTGGCAGAGGTCATAGACCTGGGTGGGATAGGCCATTCCCGAGGCATCCGAGAGGGAGATCTCATCGATTCCGACCGCCAGGTAGGCCCGGACAATCTCCTTGACCGCTTCAACGGGAATCTCGCGGTCCCACGGAGACCCGAAGGCCATAGAGATGGAACCCGAAATGTCGATGCCAGCGGCGGAGGCTTTGTCGACACATTCGGCAAACCGGGAAACACTTTCCGCCGGCGTACAGTTCAGATTGGCCAGGTTGTGAGCGGTGCTGGCCGAGACGTTGAGCTTGACCTTGCTGCATCCGCATGCGATTGCCCGGTCGACGCCGCGCGCGTTGGCAATCAGCGCCCGGTACTCCACGCCGTCCTTCCTGGAGATTCCCCGGAAGACCTCATCGGTATCGGCCATCTGGGGAACCGCTTTGGGACTGACAAAGGATCCGACCTCGATGACCGGGAATCCTGCGGCACTCAGGGCGTCCACCGTTCGGATCTTTTCCTCGGTGGAAAGCTGGGTCGCTTCATTCTGCAGGCCGTCCCGAAGACCGACCTCGCAGAGGGTAATCTGCTTGACAAGTTCCATAGACACAAACCGCCTCTTTATGGATATTTGTTGTTTCATTTCCGGACCGGGCGAACGGAAAAGGAGGGTCAGATGACCCCCTTCTCCTTGAGAGCGGCAAGCTCCTCCTGAGATTTTCCGAGCAGGCCGCCATAGATCTCCTCATTATAGGATCCCAGCTTGGGGCCGGCCCATTTGATTGCGCCAGGCGTTTCGGTGAGGATGGGGAAGACGGCCGGCATCTTGATCGATCCGAATTCCTCGCAGGGAACATCGACAATGTCGTTGCGGGCAGCATACTGCGGGTCTTCAAAGCAGTCCTTCATGCTGTAGATCGCGCAGATCGGGACGCCTGAGCGGTCGCATTTGGCCTTGAGCTCCTCAAAGGTATGGCTGGCAGTCCATTCGGTGACGGCATTCATGATCGGATCGGGATCGGCCAGCCGATCAACCGCTTTGGCATACTTGGGAAGCCAATCGGGACGTTCCATCGCATCGCAGAGATGCTCGAAAACCGGGTTGGTGCTGCAGACGATGATCACATACCGGTGATCCTTTGTCTCGAAGGTTCCGATGGGGCAGCTTGCACCGGACGGCATGGGGCTGCGCTCCCGAACCGTTCCAAACAGGTCGTACTGGGCGATCATGGCCTCTTCCATCCGGAAGATGCCTTCGTACAGGCTGACGTCGACCTCCTGCGGTTTTCCCTTGAGGCAGTCCCGATGATACAGGGCGATCATCGTGCCAATGACGGCGTTAAGGCCCGCGATGTAATCGGCCAGCGCAAAGGGAGGGCTGACAGGAGGACGGTCGGGATATCCCTGCATGTAGGTCATGCCGGAAAATGCCTGCAGCGGCGTGCCCAGGCCGGCCAGCTTGGCATAGGGGCCGGTCTGTCCGTAACCGGTGACATGGGTGACGATGATATCGGGATTGACCTTGCGGAGCACATCCATTCCCAGTCCCCATTTGTCCAACGTTCCGGTACGGAAGTTTTCGATGATGACATCGCTCTTTGCGACCAGATCGAGGAACAGCTGTTTGCCTTCCTCATAGTGAAAATCGAGGGTAATGCTCTTTTTGTTGCGCCCCATCGAGGGCCAGCGGATGCTGACGCCATCCTTGAGGGGACCCATCGCCCGAAATGCGTCTCCGCGGCCGGGCATCTCGACCTTGATGACTTCCGCTCCGAAGTCTGCAAGAATGCCGGCTGCCCACGGAGCGGCGATGACAGTGGCAATGTCCAGAACCCGTACGCCTTGTAGAGCTTCCATATCCTGTTCTCCTTTTTGAAAATTTCATTGAATAAAAATCGTTTTGCTATAACGGAATTATATCATCGCATCAAATAGGTTTCAATTGACAAATGGGCAAAACTATATTGAGACGTTCCATCGATGTTGTACAAATTTTTTTCATTTTACAAATTTCATTTTCGTGCAATGAAAATATAAAAAACCTCTATATTTTCTTTCATCATCTGTGATATACTGAAGGCAAATGGGAGGTGGAATCTTGGCGCAGGAATATAATGTGAGGGCAGTCGATCGTGCGCTGCAAATTCTGGACCTTTTTGCCGAAGGAAATTCCAGTTTTACGCTGACCGAAATCGCGAAAGGGATTGACCTTTCCCCCAGTACGACGCTCCGACTGCTCAATACCCTGGAAAAACGCAACTATATCTATCGCAGCTCCGAAAACCTCAAATACTATTTGGGCTTCCGCCTGGCACAAATCAGCAATGTCGCTTTCCGGAATCTGGACGTCATTCGTGTGGCACGTCCATATCTTGAGTATCTTAACAAGCTGTTTAATGAGAGCACCGGCCTATATATCCGCAAGGGAGACCATCGAATTTGTGTCGATCGAATCGAAGGAACCCGCAATCTCCGCAGCGTTGTGCAGATCGGAAGCCGCCAGGTGTTGACCCGCGGCGCCTCCGGACGGGTACTGCTGGCCTATCTTCCTGAGGAACGGGCCCGCCTGCTGTTGGAAAACGACCCGTTTGTTACGGTGGAATCGCTCGAAAAGGTGCGTAGCCAGGGTTTTGCTGTCAGCCGGGCTGAACGGGAACCGGGGGTACTTTCGGTTGCGGCGCCAATCTTTAATTCTCGGGGAACGGTGGAAACCGCCGTTTTTGTCACCATGCCGCTGATGCGGGTGGAAGAGGAACGTATCGAAGAAATATCGGATGAAATCCTCAAGGTATCCCGGGGGATTTCGCGCGAGATGGGTTACTGCATTTGAATACTTCAGATCATAAAAACTCCGGCCAGAGAGCGGCCGGAGTTTTTTATGCAGTGAAACAGAAAGACATTTTTTTAACAAATGTTGATTTATAGTTTTGGTAAGATTACCGTTTTTTGTTCAGCCCGCCGATTTGCTGTTGACAAGATAGGGAGAAGGCAGTATTATTATTTCGCAAGACGAAGTTTATTTTCATAGTACGAAAACTTCGCTATTGCATTCATTGAATGAAAATCGGATCCCCAATCGGAAAGCAAGAAATGAAATAGGAGGAGAATTATGAAAAAGATCATTTCCCTCGCATTGGCGTTATGCATGCTTCTCATGGTGGGCTGTTCTGCGGCCTCCTCTACGCCAGCGACGCCTTCCGGGGAAGCCCCTGCTTCATCCGAGGCTGCATCCAGCGGTGAGAAGATGATGTGGCGAATCGGAACCGCCAGCATGACCGGCAACTTTTACACCCTTGGCAGCGCTTTTGCTCTCATGATCAATGAGAAGATGGAAGGATCCGAATCGGCGGCGCAGGCTACCGGCGGTTCCGCCGACAACTGTTTCCTGCTCGACGACAAGGAGATTGAGATCGGTCTGATCCAGTCCGCCACCGTTCAGGAAGCGGTCACCGGAACAGGCGCATTTGCTGAGACCGGCGCGATCGATTCGATGCGCGGGGTAGGGGTTATCTACCTCACCACCTTCCACTGCATCGTCAATAACAAATCCGGCGTAGAAAAGATTACCGACCTGCAGGGCAAAAAGATCGGTGTCGGCCCGATGGGCGGCGGTGTTGAGGTCAATGCCAACATCCTTCTGTCGGAATTCGGCGTCACCGATTTCACCCCCATCTACGGAACGATGGGCGAGGCGCTGGAAGGCGTCAAGAACGGCGAAGTTGACGCGGTCATTTATGCCACTTCCACCGGTACTGCGAACGTCTCCGACGCCCTCAACAGCGGAAACTGCACCTTGATCGGCATGACCGAAGAGGAAGCTGCCGACATCTGCGAGCGTCGTCCGGAATTTGGCCTTGCGACAATTCCCGCCAACTCCTATCAGGAGCAGCCGGAGGATATCCACACCTTTGCCGGTACCGCGCTGATCGTGACCCGTGCGGATATCGATGATGACGCGATCTACAACCTTTGCAAGACCTTCTATGAAAACAACGAATTCCTGGTTTCTCAGAATGCGATTTTTGCCGAGTCGGTCCTTGAAAATGCAGCGACGGGTATGTGCGTACCGTTCCATCCCGGCGCAGAGAAATATCTGAAAGAGCAGGGCGCTCTGTAAGAGATTCGCTGCCCCGGCCGGAATCCAAACCGCCGGGGCAGCTTCGCAAAATCCGACTATGCTTGAAACGAGGTAGTATATGGATAAAAAAACACCCGATTCTTCCGCGCAGACCACAGAAGAATCCATCGATCTGCAGCACCTGACGGTCGAGCAGGTCGAAAAGATGGATGACGATGAACTGGAGCGGGTTGGTCAGAAAAAGAAGAAAAAGACCAAGCGCAGAAAACTTGAGGGCAAGCTCAAGCATCTGATCACCGTCATTACCGTCTGCATGTCTGCCTATCACCTCTATACGGCAATTTACAGCATCAGCCCGATGCTGCAGCGTTCCTACCACCTGGCCTTTGTGCTGGTGCTGGTTTTCCTGCTGTATCCTGCAACCTCCCGTTCGCCGGTCGACCGTCCCAGCATCGTCGACTGGTTCCTTGCCGGACTTTCGGTCGTTGCGGTCAGCAATGTGATCCTCAATTTCAGACGTCTGGCGAATACGGGTGGACGCGGAAACCAGATGGATATGATCTTCGGCGTGATTACGATCCTGCTGGTGTTGGAGTGTGCCAGACGAACGGTTGGCCTGGTGCTTCCGTCAATGGCAATCTTCCTGATTGCCTACGGGTTCTTTGGGGCATACATCACCGGTCCACTCAAGCATGCCGGTTTTACGCCAAAGCGGATTATTCAGCATCTGACCCTCACAACCGAAGGAATCTACGGTCAGATTCTCGGTGTGTCCTCCACCTTCATCTACATGTTCATCCTGTTCGGCGCCTTTTTGGCGGTCACCGGGATGTCTGCAGTTTTCAATGACATCTCGATGGCACTGGCCGGAAGCGCCCGCGGCGGCCCGGCGAAGGTTTCCGTTTTGGCCAGCGGCCTGATGGGGAGCATCAGCGGATCTGCATCGGCCAACGTGGTAACCACCGGCGCCTTCACCATCCCGTTGATGAGAAAACTGGGCTACAAGGATTACTTTGCCAGCTCGGTTGAAGCGGCCGCCTCAACCGGCGGACAGATTATGCCTCCGGTCATGGGCTCAGCGGCGTTTATCATCGCCGACTCCCTGGGCATCAAATTTTATGAGGTCATCAAAGCCGCGCTGCTTCCCGCCATCCTCTACTACGTCAGCCTGTGGATTATGATCGATCTGCGGGCCCGCAAAGAGAAGATCTCCGGCCTTCCCAAGGAATCGCTGCCCAAACTGAAGGAAGTGCTGTGCAGCCGCGGCCATCTTCTGATCCCGCTGTTCGGCATCATCTTTATGCTGGTGTCGGGTTATAATGCAATGCGGGCCGCAGTAATCGGCATTGTTCTTTCGGTCATCTGCAGCTTTTTCCGCAAAGATACCTGGATTAAACCGATGGCTCTTCTGCGGGCGATGGAATCGGGCGCGCTCAGCGCGCTTTCGGTGGCGGCCGCCTGTGCCGTCATTGGAATTCTGATCGGTATGGTTTCGCTGACCGGCGCAATTCTGGCGATGGGTGCTGCGGTGCTCAAGCTCAGCGGCGGTATACTGGCGCTGACCCTTGTCCTGACCATGCTGACCGCGACAATCCTCGGAATGGGCCTGCCGACTACGGCCTGCTATGTTTTGACCAGTACCATTGCTGCTCCGGCCATTGTACAGCTCGGCGTGCCCGCGCTGGCCGCTCATCTGTTCGTTTTCTACTACGGCATCCTTTCGGCCATCACCCCTCCGGTTGCAACGGCTGCCTACACGGCGGCGGGGCTTTCCGGAGCCAATCCCAACCGGACGGGATTTGCCGCTGTCCGTCTGGCAGCGACCGGCTTTATCATTCCGTTTATGTTTGTCTACTCTCCTGAGCTGTTGCTTCCCTCCGGCCTGTCGATCCTGGTTGTAGTCCGGGTCATCTGCACATCGCTGGTAGGCGTATATGCTTTGTCCCTTGCCATCGAAGGATACCTGGAAAAGCCGCTCAATCCGCTGGAGCGGATCCTGTGCGCTGCGGCGGCGATCATGCTGATCGACAGCGGCGTCATCACCGATATCATAGGAATCGGCATTGTGGCAGCGGTCTATCTGCGGCAACGCATGTACCGCAAGAAGATGGAAGTCCAGGCATAAACCGAAATATCGCTTCCCACGAAAAAAGGAAGGTGCTGTTATGCACCTTCCTTTTTCTTTGAGGCATATCCGGGGTCAGACGGATTCAGCGATCCCGGAAAAGGATGCTTTGGATTCTCATCCGGTAGAAGATCAGGACGTTTCGCAGCGCCAGCTCATAGATGGGGAAGGTCACATTCCCGATGGCGAGCAGCAAGAGGCCAAATCCATTTTTCAGTTCGCTGGCTACCTGTGTCATACCGAACAGCAGAATGAGCACCCCGTAGCAACCGATCATTGCAGTGTTGAACAGCACAAATTTAATCAACAGAAGAAGCAGTCGGGAATGGATCGCTCGGTCGATTTTCAGCTTCAGGATCGGATAATAGCCAAAAAAGGAGAGAAACAGCATGGCTACTTCCCGATCGGGAAGGATCAGCAGGCCAAGCAGCGCGACAGCTGCATAAGAGACGCCCGCAACCGAAAGACCAAGTTCAATTCCGATCGGCAGCAGGGCAATGCCCGCCATAGCAGGGACGGCATAAAGTGCGAACGGAAAGAGCGATGAAAGAAACAGCAGGGTCAACGCCAGGGAAGCGCTGATGCCGCCCAGCGCAACACGGGTACTTTGCTTGCGGCGCAACGAAAAGCCCCCCTAGTAAAAATAACACGGGCGGCAGCAGCTGCTGCAGAGGCAATAGGTGCACAGGCAGGTGGTACAGGGGCCGCTGTCGCAATAGCTGTAACTTCCCGGCATACCACCATAGCCATACTGACGCCGGGCGTTGATTTGGTCAAGGGTTGCGCGATATTCAAAATTCTGCGGATCCATCTGAACAGCACGTTGCAGATATCCGACCGCATCGTCGAGAAATCCTTTGGCAAGCAGAACATTCCCCTTAAGGAAGTTCCATTCGGCGTCGCGGGAAGCGGCAGGGACACCGTCCAGCAACTGGTCGGCGTCAAAGATTCTGCCGGCATTGATCAGCCGGCGGATATCGGAAAACGAGCTGGTCCGGCTGCTCTGCTGCCACTGCTGTTGCCATTGCTGCTGCGCTGTATTCTGTCCATAGGCGCTGCGCGACCCGGGATTTTTCCTCATCTCGGTAATTTGGTCGTAGGCAGCGTTGATTTCCGCCATCTTTTCGGAGGCGAGATCAGCCAGGGGACTCCCCGCATAGCGATCAGGATGATATTTTTTGGCCAACGTACGGTAGGCCTGTTTGATTTCCTCGTCCGATGCAGTGGGAGAGACCCCCAAGACCTGATAGGGATCATTCATGGCGATTCTCTCCTTCCAAAATAAGCTCTGCTTGCCGCGGCAGTCCCATAAAAACAATATTATCGAGAATTCCCTTAAAATACTGCGGGGTGAGCAATGCGTAGGCCGCACCGATCTCTGCCATAGTGTGACGGAGCAGTTCCGCCTGCTGTGCAGGATCGGGCCGGTTCTTGAGCGGATTGAAGGCACCGCGCTGCTGATCCTGTTCCAGATCGTCAACGGCGTCGCACAGATAGATATATCGTCCGAGCATATACCCAAGCCGCTGCAAAATCCGCTGCTGCGGCTGATCCCGACCGGCCAGCGCCAGGATCCCACCCAGAGCGGAGGCAGTCGGATCGCAGCATTGATCGATGGTCGCCGTTGGCTCCAGTGACTCGACATGGCGCTGTGCATCGGTCATCTCGCGGGAGAGCAGGGCGGCCTGCTGCTGGTGCAGCGCCGCACGGGATGCAAACCGGTCGGCTACAGGGAGCAGAGCGCGCCAAAACAGCGAGCGGGGAAAGGCAGAATCCGACAGGTTGTCCGCGCATTTTTCCCGCAGAAGCAGCATGGCGATTTCGCAGGAAAAATCGACAGCATCGCACGGTTCGAGATGCTGCCGCCTGACAAACGGATGGCAGGGGCAGCGGTGAGGCGCAAATCGCGGCGCTTCGGGTGAGAGGGAAGCATACAGCATGGCGATGAAGGTGAAGTCATAGCTGAGGGTCAGTCTGGCTGCCGGCCCGAAGGACCGGGAAAGGCCGCGGCAGATGCCGCAATAAACAGCCCGATATTGCTCCAGCTCGCAGACGCGAAGCTGCGGCTCGAACGGTTTGATGTATCCAAACAAAGGCAGCGATCCTCCCTCGGCGGGCCGCCGCAGGGCCCGGATCGGAACAAAAAGCATAATTTGGCGAAATTTGTAATGATTATAGTGTACCGCAAAGGCAGAGGAATGTCATGAAGAATTTATGAATTTGGCGTTTCAAATGCCGCCGGTCCATATAATAGGCCTGGAAAGATAACAGCCGAACAACAGGGAGGCGGGACGATATGCAGGGCTTGAGTTATCTCTTTCTGGCAGTCGGATTGGCGGCAGATGCGTTTGCGGTTTCGGTCATTCGGGGAATGACCGCTTCCGGCAGGTCGATGGATTCCATCCTGACGGCAATGTTTTTTGCCGCCGCGCAAATGATTATGCCGACGGCGGGATATTTTTTGGGCATGGCCGCGGCGGGACCGGCGGTCCGCAGCGGGGGAAGCACCGTGGCGGCAGTCATCCTTTTTCTGATCGGAGGAAAAATGCTGATCGAAGGCGCCGGCGAAGGGGAACCGGCAAAAACGGGCGGACCGGCCGGTGTCTATCTGGTTATCCTGGCGGCGCAGGCGGTGGCGACGTCGATTGACGCGATGGCTGCTGGAATTGGACTCTACGCGAGCGGTGCGCGGCTCTGGACAGCGGTGGGAACCATCGGAGCGGTGACCGGTTCGATCTGTCTGGCCGGGCATTGGCTGGGACGCCGCTGCTCGGCGGGCCGGTGGGGAGGTTATGCCCAGATCCTGGGCGGACTGATTCTGATCGGCCTTGCAATACGGACCGGATGGTAAATCTTTTCTGTAAAGTAATAATACATTACAGTTCAAAATCTTCCTTCTGATAGTGTCCTGTCAGGACACGGGGCCGCACCTCGCGGCTGATCGGATCGTAGCGGAATTTCCGGCAGGAATAGTCCGGGGCGACAACGCCGCAGCGGGTGCAGAGGATGGCGCCGCCGTCCTGTGTTTTGGTTCCATATTCGCAGTAGCTGCAGCTGGGCTCGATCTCCCGGGAAAACAGCTGGGGTTTTCCGCTTCGAAAAAAGGATGCCATGACGATTCCTCCTGTCCGAATTGTCTCCATTATAGCCGAATCCGCCTGCTTTCGCAACCGTCAGCCGGGTTTTCGGCGCATCCGGTTGGTGCACCGGTCGATTCGGGCGAACAGGAATGCCGACATAGCGATGATACAGGCCGCTCCGAGCAGCCGGTTGGGGGAATTTGCCGCAGGAAATAGCTCGGCCGTGAGCAAAAGCAGTACGGGACGGTGGACGGGCGCCGAAAGCGCAGGCAGCATCGGGAGCAGCAGCAGGGTACCGAGCAGACCAGATAGTATCCGGCTGAAAAAGAATCCGCGGGTGGGAACACCGGAGCGGTGCAGCAGTGCCAGAATCTGAAATCCGACGCAGCATCCCCCAAAGGAAAGAAAGAAGGCGGCGAGCAGAGCACCGGCTTTTCCGCCCAACGAAGCGGCGACTGCACATCCGGTGGTAACCTCCAGCAGACCGGTCAACAGGGTGCGGGGAAGCGGAGAAAGCGGTAATGGGCGCAGCAGCTCGAGCAAGACCGAAATCAGAACGACATAACTGCCGATCGCTGCAAATCCCCGGGCCGCCTGAGCGACCGATTCAACCAGCGCGCTGCAAAACGGTTCCCCCTGCCGGCGCGCCGGGGTCTTTGGCAGGCTGTCGCTGCGGCAGAAGAGGAGACAGAGAAGCAGCGAAGCAAGAATCTGTGCCGCCAGCAGACGCCATCCGAGAGTGCGGCTGAAAAACATCCGCTCTCCCACTGCAATAACCACGAAGGCCGGCCCTGCATTGACCGAACAGCACAGCAGGCGCGAAGCGCTCCGACGGTCGAGCTGGCCTGCGTCCAGATAGGACAGGAGGGCCTGTGTTCCGGAGGGATATCCCCCGATAAAGGAAGAAATCAGAACAGACGGGGTACAGTCCGCCAGGCCCAGCCGTCTGGTCAGCGGAAGCAGCGGCCTTGTGATTAGTTCTCCCGCGCCGGTGCGGGCAAAAAAGGACGCCAGCGCCATAAAGGGGAACAGGGACGGCAGCAGCAGGTCGATACAAAGGCTCCATCCCGACGCAGCGCCGGCGGCTACCTGCTGGGGCTGGGTCAGCAGGGCGGCAGCCAGTGCGGTACACAGAATCAGGTTGATGATCTTCATACAATCCCTCCCGGGTCATCCTATGGAAAAGATCGCCGGACTAGACGCATGAAGCGAAGGGCGGCCCCATATTCTTGAACGAAGGGACCATCGAACGCTGGAGGGAAGACGATGCAGAAAAAACAAAACCGGGAGCCGGAAGCCCACGGGAAGCTGGGGGCTTCGCTGGCCCGTGTGCTGCTGCTGCCGGAGAGCAGTCTGACCGGGTCGGTCCGCATCGAATGCAACGCCAACCGCGAAGCGGTGGTGGAGGGATGCGGAGGGATTCTGGAATACCATGACGCGCTGATCCGGCTGACGGCGGGCAAAATGGTGCTGCGCTTTACCGGGCGCGGCCTCTCCATCGGAGGGATGTCTCAGGGATGTGCCGTGGTGACCGGAATCATCGAATCGATTGAATTTGTGACCTGACAGGGGGACGCCATGTTTCTGCTGGTTTGGCTGCGGTGGCTGCGCGGAACGGTCACCTTTCTGATCACCGGGGCTTTCCCCGAAAAGCTGATCAACCGCTGCATCCGGTACCATCTGCCGGTCTGGGGGGTTGTCCGGGAGTCGG
>CASEBP010000048.1 GCA_949285275.1 uncultured Oscillospiraceae bacterium
AACCCGCAGATGGTGCCTTCGGTCGGAATCGAACCAACGACACGCGGATTTTCAGTCCGCTGCTCTACCAACTGAGCTACAAAGGCAGATGGCGCCGCGACGTTGGCGCAAAGGGAAAATTGGCGACCCGGATGGGGCTCGAACCCACGACCTCTAGCGTGACAGGCTAGCGTTCTAACCAACTGAACTACCGGGCCGGATCTCTGGTGGGAGCAACAGGGTTCGAACCTGTGACCCCCTGCTTGTAAGGCAGGTGCTCTGACCAGCTGAGCTATGCTCCCCCCTGCTCCCGAATATCATGTCCGATTTCGGCGACGCTGTTTATTCTATCGCAAAGCGGGCAAAAAGTCAAGCGGTTTTCAAAAGATTGTGGCGGGAAATTTCAGGGCGCCGGTTTACAGCCGCCGGCGGGAACGGCGGGCACGCTCCCCGGGCAGATCAAAGTTGACCAGGATGGCATCCTCGCCAATGAGCTGAATATCGCACCAGCGGATAATGATATCCTTGCCGCGACCGAGCAGGCCAAAGAGCCTCCAGCGGCCGTAGATAACCAGTGCCGAAATCCTCGCGCTCGAAAGATCAATCTCGAAATCGCAGACACAGCCGATCCGGCAGCCGTTTTTGACGTTGATGACATCCTTGCAGCGCAGATCGTTGGCCCGGCAGTACACGGCGGCATTCCCCCTTACGGGATTATACGGGAAAAGGCCCTCCGATATGCGAAGAAGGGGCGGGGAAACCCCCGCCCCTGTGTCACTCTCTCAGCCGAGCAGCTCCTCGAGCAGCCCACGCAGCAGCTCGGGATTGCCCTTGCCCTTGGTGGCGCGCATGCACTGCCCCACCAAAAAGCCCAGCACGTTGGTCTTGCCGGCTTTATATTCGCCGACCGCCTTCTCGTTGTTGGCCAAGACCTCTTCGACGACCCCGCGCAGCGCGCCGGCATCCGAAACCTGAGCCAGCCCCTTTTCGGCGATGACCTGTTCGACCGTGCGGTCGGTAAACATGATCTCCTCGATGACCGTCTTGCCGGCGGTATTGGAGATGGTCTTCTTCTCGATAGCGGCGATCATCTCAGCCAGGCCCGCAGCGGTCAGCCGGGTCTCGGCCAGCGTAACCCCCCGCTCGGCGAGCAGCCGGGCGACGTCGCCATTGAGCCAGTTGGCGGCTGCCTTCGAAGGGGCACCGAGCGCCACCGTCGCATCGAACAGGTCGCCGCGATCGCGGTTTTCGACCAGCAGATTGGCGTCGAAGCGAGGCAGCTTGTTTTCAAAGAGATAGCGCTTGCAGCGCTCGTTGGGCAGCTCGGGCTGCATTGCCCGCAGTTCGTCGACCTTCTCCTGCGGCACAACAATGGTCAGCAGGTCGGGCTCGGGGAAGTAGCGGTAATCCTGGGCATCCTCCTTGGAACGCAGCACCATGTTCTCGCCGATGGCGTCATTCCATTTGCGGGTCTCCTGCACGACATGACCGCCATCCTCGAGCAGCTCAATCTGGCGGGCCGCCTCGTAGTCGATCGCGCGCACCGCCGCCGAGAAGGAGTTGACATTCTTCATCTCGACCCGGGTGCCGAACTCCTTCTGGCCGGCCGGGCGCACCGAGACGTTGACGTCGCAGCGGATCGAACCCTCCTGCATCTTGCAGTCGGAGATGTCCAGGTACTGCAGAATCGATTTGATCGTCTCGAGATAGGCCTTCGCCTCAGCGGAGGAGCGCATATCCGGCTCCGAAACGATCTCAATGAGCGGCACGCCGCAGCGGTTGAAGTCAACCAGCGAACCGGAGAAATTGTCGTCGTGGATCAACTTGCCGGCGTCCTCTTCGATATGGATACGGGTGACGCCGATTCTCTTGGTGTGGCCCTCGTCATCGAGGATGACCTCCAGCGAGCCGTTCTCGCACAGCGGGACGTCAAACTGCGAGATCTGGTAGGCCTTGGGCAGGTCGGGATAGAAGTAGTTCTTGCGGTCCTGCTTGCAGACATTGTGGATGGTGCAGCCGAGCGCCTGACCCATCCGGATGCAGGAGTAGACGACCTGCTCGTTGAGGACCGGCAGGCTGCCGGGCATGCCGGTGCAGACGGGGCAGCAGTTGGCGTTGACCTCGCCGCCAAAGGCATTTTTGCAGGTGCAGAAGATCTTGCTCTTGGTATTAAGCTCGGCGTGGACTTCCAGGCCGATGATAACCTCATAATCCTTTTTCATGGTACCCCTCCTTACCCGATCGCCGGGATCTTGTTGAAGCCCCCGACAAGCGACTCATAGTGGGCGGCAGCGTTGAAGAGCGACGCCTCTGAGAAGCGCGGTCCGATCAGCTGCAGGCCGATGGGCATCCCGTCGGCGCCGGTGCCGCAGGGGATCGAGATGGCCGGCAGCGACGCGATGTTGACGGTAACGGTGCAGATGTCGGCGGCGTACATCTTGAGCGGGTCGCCGACGTTCTCGCCGATCTTAAAAGCGGTGCAGGGCGAGGTGGGGGTAGCGATGAGATCGCAGCCCTCGAACGCCTCGGCAAACTCGGCGCCGATCCGCTGCTGAAGCAGCTTGCCGCGCTTGTAGTAGGCATCGAAGAAGCCGGAGGAGAGCATGAAGGTCCCCAGCATAATGCGGCGCTTGACCTCGTCGCCGAAGCCCTCGCTGCGGGAACGTTCGTACAGGTCGATGAGACCGTCGGTCTCCTTGGCGCGGTAGCCGTATTTTACCCCGTCAAACCGGGCAAGGTTGGAGGATGCCTCGGCCGAGGAGATGATGTAGTAGGCGGCCAGGGCGGTGTCGGTCGAGGGCAGGCTGATCTCCTTGACCGTTGCCCCTTCGCGGACCAGCGCATCGACGGCATCGAGCACCGCCTTCTGTACCTCCTCGGTCACACCAAGGCCGAAGTACTCCTTGGGCACACCGATTCGCAGGCCCTTGACCCCCTTGCCCATGCAGCGGGTGAAGTCAGGGTACTCGCGGTAGGCGCTGGTGGCGTCCCGGGGATCGTGTCCGCAGATCGTGTTATAGAGCAGCGCGCAGTCGGCCACCGTGCGGGTCATCGGGCCGATCTGATCGAGCGAGGAGGCAAAGGCAACCAGCCCATAGCGGGATACCGAACCGTAGGTCGGCTTGAGGCCGACGATGCCGCAGCAGCTGGCCGGCTGACGGATAGAACCGCCGGTATCCGAGCCGAGCGCCATAACCGCTTCACCCGAGGCAACCGCCGCCGCCGAACCGCCGGAGGAACCGCCCGGCACCCGGGTCAGATCATGGGGGTTGTGGGTGATCCGGAAGGCGCTGTTCTCACAGGAGGAACCCATCGCAAACTCATCGAGATTGAGCTTGCCGGGCATCACCGCGCCGGCGGCCTCAAGGCGCTCGATAACGGTGGCGCTGTAGGGTGGCTTGAAGTTATAGAGCATCTTGGACGCGCAGGTGGTCAGTACGCCCTTGGTGCAGATGTTGTCCTTGATCGAGACAGGGATACCGGCCATTGGCGAAAGGGTCTCCCCTTTGGCGCGGCGGGCATCAATATCGGCAGCCTGAGCGAGCGCCGATTCGCTGCAGACAGTCAGGTAGGCGCCGACCTTGTCATCGGTCTCCCCAATCCGATCGAGAACCGATTGGGTCAGCTCGACCGCACTGATCTCGCCCTTTGCCATCATGGCGGAAAGCTCGGTTGCGGACTTCTGATAAAGCATTGCTGTTCTCCTCCTATTCGACGATTCTCGGAACCACCACGCAGCCGGCCTCGACCTGCGGGGCATTGGACAGGATCTCTTCACGGGTGGTCGCGGAGGGAACCACGACGTCAGGGCGCAGCCGCATCGGGTTCTCAGGGTCAAGCCCGGAGGCGGTCCCCTCGATCTCGGGCAGCTTGTCCACCATGCCAAGGATATCGGTGATCTGGCGGGCGAACTTTTCGGCCTGTTGCTCATCCAGCTTCAGACGTGCGAGCTTGGCAATGTGGTTGATGTCAATTTTACTCTCGTTCATATAAAGCACACCTTTCTGTTGAAGTACGGTTGCCATAAAATCAAGCGGTCACGAATCGTTCGAGCCGCGGTCAAGCAGGGAAAGCAGGCCTGCCTCGTCGAGGATCGGAACGCCCAAGCTCTGTGCTTTGGCCAGCTTGCTGCCAGCTTCCTCCCCTGCTACAACGTAGGCGGTCTTTTTTGAGACGCTTCCCGACACCTTGCCGCCCTGCGCCTCAATAAGAGCGGAGGCATCGCTGCGGGTGAGGTTCGGCAGCGTTCCGGTCAGTACGAAGGTCAGCCCCGCCAGGCGGTCGGAAACTGGACGATCGAGGCAATCCATGTTGACCCCCAGCGCCTGCAGCTCGGCGATCAGCGCACGGTTCCGCTCCTCGGAAAAGAAGGACAGCAGGCTGTCGGCCATCACCTCACCGAGAGAATCGATGGCGGTCAGCTCCTCCCGGGAGGCGGCCATCAGCGCCTGCATCGAACCAAACCGCCGCGCCAGCAGTTGGGAGGCCTTCTGCCCGATGTTGCGAATTCCCAAGCCAAACAGCAGCCGGGCCAGGTCATTCTTGCGGGAACGGTCGATCGCCGCAATGAGGTTGGCGGCGCTCTTCTCACCCAGCCGCTCCAGCCGGGCAAGCGGTTCGGCCTGCAGCCGGTAGAGATCGGCCGGGGAAGAGACCAGGCCCTCCCCCACCAGCAGCTCGACAACCGCCTCGCCAAGCCCCTCGATGTCCATCGCATCGCGGGAAGCGAAGTGAATCAGATGCCGCAGGAGCTGAGCCGGACAGGCAAGATTCTGACAGCGGATTGCCGCATCGTCTCCGTCGCGGGAAACCGGCTGCCCGCAGGAGGGGCAGCGGTCCGGCAGATGATAGACCGGATTCCCGCTGTGGCAAACGACCGAAAGGACCTCAGGGATGATCTCCCCGGCCTTTCGCACCAGGATGACGTCGCCGACAGCGATCTGCTTCTCGTCGATAAAGTCCTGATTGTGCAGCACAGCGCGGGAAACGGTCGTTCCGGCCAGCGTAATCGGGTCAAACACGGCGGTCGGGGTCAGTACGCCGGTGCGCCCAACCTTGACCTCAATCTCCCGCAGGACCGTCTGTTTCTCCTCGGGCGGGTACTTGTAGGCGACCGCCCAGCGCGGGAATTTGGCGGTACTTCCCAACCGCTGCCGCTGAGCAAAGTCGTCGACCTTGACAACGGCGCCATCGATATCGTAGGGGTTCTCTCCCCGCCGCCGTCCAATCTCCTGGATCTCGGCAATTGCATCACCGACGGTGGAAACGGGGGGAAAATTCGGAATGGTCGGGAAACCGTAGGACCGCAGCAGGTCGAGCGATTCGGTGTGGGAGGAAATCTCCTTTCCGTCGATCTGCTGGATATTGAAAACCAGGATATCGAGCATCCGCCGGGCGGTCACCCGGGGATCCTTCTGCCGCAGCGATCCGGCGGCAGCGTTGCGGGGATTCTTGAATGGACGCTCGTCGTTGAGTTCCTGCCAGGCAACCAGCCGGGCGAAGTTCTCCAGCGGCAGATAGACTTCCCCGCGCACCTCGAGAAAGGGAAGCGGCTCAGGCAGCCGCTTGGGGATCGACCGGATGGTACGCAGGTTTTCGGTCACATCCTCTCCGACGAATCCATCTCCTCGGGTTGAGCCGCGGACAAAGACGCCATCGCGATATTCGAGCGAAACCGACAGCCCGTCGATCTTCGGCTCGACGACATAGGCAACCGATTCCCCTTCCAACCGCTCCTGCACCCGCTGGCCGAACTGCTCCACCTCTTCAGTCGAAAAGACGTCCTGCAGCGAGCCCATCTGCACCTCATGGCGCACCGGCTCAAAGGTATTCTCCAAAATCGGCGCACCGACCTTCTGGGTCGGGGAATCGGGGGTAAGCAGCTCGGGGTAAGCCGCCTCAATCTCCCGCAGCTCCCGGGTCAGCGCATCATATTCAAAATCCTCCAGCGTCGGATCGTCCAACACATGATATTCATAATTGCACCGCTCAATCTGCTCGCGCAGCACCGCCGCACGGGCGGCTGCGGCTTCTTTGGGGGTCATTTCCCGCCCTCCTTTGTGCTCAGGATGTAGGAAAAGCCAATAATGTAATAGTATACCACGCACCCCTGCCGGAATGCAAATTTCTTTTGAAAAAACCGGCGTCTGCACCGGAAAAAGCCCCGGTTTTCCCCGCAGACGCCAAAACCCCCGCCGCAGACGCAGCGGGGGGATAAACGAGCGGCGGTTTGCCGGTCAGCGTCCAGCTGTCCCGGCGGGCTGAGGCGCGGCCTGCCGTTCAACCGCCTGCCGGTAGAGCGATTCGATCTCGCTGAGCATCTGTGCAAGGGAAAACCGTTCCTCAAAGAGCCGTCTCGCCCCTTCGGACGAAATGGTTGGCTGGCGCAGCTCCGAAAGAAGCAGTGCGGCTCCCGCTGCGGCGTCCTGCGGCGGAAAGAGACATCCGCTTTGCCCAGGAACGGCGATCTCCCGATTCCCGATCACATCGGTGGCAATCACCGGTACCCCGGCACGCAGCGCCTCAATCGGCGCATAGGGCATTCCCTCATAGCGGGAGGTGGAAAGATAGCAGTCCAGCTCCCCGACCAGCTCATCCGCGTCGGGGAGAAAGCCGGGCAGCAGCAGACGGCTGCTCAGTCCCAGCCGGTCGCGCTCCTGCCGCAGCCGTCCGGCCATCGGACCGTCGCCAATCCAGACGAAGAACGGGGCGTCCTTCTCCTGTGCGATCCGCTGTACCATCTGCAAAAAGGTGTCAGGGTCCTTCTGGGCATCGATCCGCGCCGCGCAGCCGACCACCACCGCGCCGGGATCCAGTCCGAGCAGCGGCCGCAGCCGGCCGGACATCCCCTTCGCCTCGCCGATCCCATTGTAGACAACCCGGAATTTTCCGGGAAGGTCGAGGCCGGCGGCAAGCGCGCAGTCGCGTTCCCCCTGTGAGACGTTGAGGGTCAGGGTGGTGGCCATCCGGCTCAGCGCCCGTTCGATCCGCCGGTAGAACTCCCGTCTGCCCGTCGAAAGGGCGGGGTCCTCAAAGCTGTAGGCATGCGGGGTATAGAAGACCGTCTCCACCCGGCAGATCATCGCGGCAATCCGTCCAAGCGCCCCCGCTTTGGCACTGTGGCAGTGCAGGATATCAGGCGAAAAGGCGCGCACCGCTGCCACGATACCCGAAAGCGCCCGCAGGTCCCGGGCCGGTGACAGGGACCGGCCCAGGGACGGGATCGCGAAGAGGGTCACACCCTCCCCGGTGAGGCGGGGCAGCGCCTCGCGGAAGCAGTCGTCCGCCCGTTCGGTACCATAGGCCAGCGCAACACAGAACTGCTCCCGGTCGAGCCCGTCGAGCAGGTCGAGCAGATGCCGTCTCACCCCGCCGCCGGTCGCTTCGGCGACGAGCAGCACCCGGATTTTTCGATCATTCCTCACTGTGATTGACCACTCCCCGTGTCAGCGTCAGCAGCAGAATCTTGATGTCCAGCAGAAAGGACCAGTGCTCGATATAATCGATGTCGCACCGGATCCGTTCGCCGATGGAGGTATCCCCCCGCCATCCGTTGATCTGGGCCAGCCCGGTGATGCCGGGGCGGACAAGATGCTTAAGCATGTAAAATGGGACCTCCTCTTTGAATTTCTCGACAAAGTAGGGGATCTCCGGCCGCGGGCCGACCAGGCTCATGTCCCCGCGCAGGACATTCCAGAGCTGAGGCAGCTCATCGATACTGTAACGACGCATCCAGCGGCCAAAGGGGGTGCGGCGGTCATCGGTTCGCCCGCTCCAAGCGGTCCGGTCAGCCCCGCTGTCATCGGCGCGCAGCGAACGGAACTTGTACATCGTGAAGGGGCGGCGGTTGCGGCCAACCCGCTCCTGCCGGTAGAGGACGGGACCGGGCGAAGTCAGCCTGACCCCGATCGCGGCGGCGAGCATCAGCGGCGAGAGCAGCACCAGCAACACAAGCGAACCCGCGATATCAAAGCTTCGTTTGAGCAGACTGGCAGCGAAATTGTCAAGCGGGATACGGCACAGATTGATCAGCGGCAGTCCCTCAAAATCCTCGACATACAGCCGTGCCGGAAGATACTTGTCGAAGAACGGGAGCAGATTGGAGGGAACTCCCTCCTT
>CASEBP010000049.1 GCA_949285275.1 uncultured Oscillospiraceae bacterium
GCTTTGCCCCCCTCGGCCTGGTTATCACGATGACCCTGGCCATCGGTATGTGTGAGGAATCCGGACTGATTCTGGCGATGCTCCGCAACGCCCTGAAGGATGTTCCTCCCGCCATCGTTCCTTACCTGATCGCCTTCATCGGCACCAACGGCAACATCGCTTCCGATACTGCGATGGTCGTCGTTCCTCCGATGGCTGCTATCGTTTACATGGGCGTCGGCAAACACCCGGTCGTCGGCATGATCGCTGGCTACGCGGGCGCACAGGCCGGCTTCACCGCCAACCTGGTCGTCGCCGGTACCGACTCGCTGCTGCAGGGCCTGACCAACGACGCCATCAAGGGCTTTATGCCTGATTCGACCTTCGCCGTCGATATCACCTGTAACTGGTTCTATATGATGGCTTCCACCTTCCTCTGCTCGCTGGTCATCGGCCTCGTCTGCAACAAGATCGTTGACAAGCGCTTCGGCAAATACGAAGGCGCCAGCTCGGAAAAACTGGAAGACCTCACCGATATCGAGAAGAAGGGTCTTCGCAATTCCGGTATTGCTGCATTGATTTACATCGCCATCATCCTCGCCGGCTACTTTGTCGGCCCGCTGGCTCTGATCAATGAGGACGGCAGCCGTTCCTTCGTCGGTTCCCCGCTGCTTTCCGGCCTGATCCCGGTTCTGTTCTTCTTCTTTGCCATCCCCGGTATCGTCTACGGCTACAGCATTAAGAAGTACAAGACCACCTCTGACGTCAACAAGTCGATGGTCAAGCAGATGAGCGCGATGGGTTCCTACGTTGTGTTCTGCTTCTTCTGCGGCCAGTTCCAGAAGCTCTTCTCCTGGACCAAGCTCGACACGATGCTCGCTATCTCGGGCGCCAACTTCCTCGAGAGCATCGGCTTCACCGGAATCCCGCTGTTCGTCTCCTTCATCCTCATGTGCATGTGCGTCAACCTGTTCATCTCCTCCGGTTCGGCCAAGTGGGCGATCTTCGCTCCGATCTTCGTCCCGATGTTCATGATGCTCGGCTATCACCCCGGCTTCACCCAGTGCCTCTACCGGATGGGCGACTCGCCGACTAACTGCTTCACCCCCATGAGCCCCTACATCTGGATGGTTCTTGAGGTTGCCAAGAGCAAGTACGACGAGAACCTCAAGATCGGTACCCTGGTCTCCGGCCTGATGCCGATCGCCTTCATTCTGCAGATCGCCTGGATCCTCTTCTTCATCGTCTGGTTCCTGCTCGGACTGCCTTACGGCCCTGGCGTCAACTACCTGCTGCCCGCGGGCGTCCTGTAAATCCAACAATTCAAAAAAATTTGTTGGTAAAATATGCAGCCGCACCGGCTTCTTCAATCAGAAATCGATCCTGCCGGCGGCAGCATAGTATGAATTCCGAGGGAGTGTCCTTGATTAAAGGACACTCCCTTTTCCTTTTCTTTTTGTGATAACAGCGTCATTTTTATTGTCCGGACGGAAAATATTCCCCCGGAAATTTCTTGCGCCGGTCTTTCATGAAAGTAGAAAAAGTTATTCCTGCATATGGGCCTTTTTGAAGGAAATTACCATATCGAAATCATTTTTCAAAAAATAAAAGATTTCTTTGTGCAAAACTTACTATACGCTGATTATGGACAATTTATTGCGAATTTGTTATAATGCAGGTGGAATCAGGTCAGTTCAGCCCGGTTTCCCGTATGGGGGCCGGGCAGCGCCTTGAATATTTCAAGTTTTTATGCTGCATTTTCCCCATCAACCGCCCGATTCTGACCCTCTCATTGCCTTTCGTTTTTCTTTTCCCACCCACTTGGATTCCAGCATCTGTGTCCACTAATTGTGACAAGGAGGATTACATGAAAGAGACGGTTCTTCGCTCCCTGGATCAGATTGACGAAGCTTCTTCCGCTCTGTGCGGCCTAAGTGACGCTATCTGGGAGCATCCTGAAACAGCTTTTTTGGAAAAAACCTCCGCTGATCTTCTTTGCAAGGCTCTGGAGGACTTCGGTTTTACTGTAACCCGCCCGCTGGCGGGAATCGACACCGCATTTTCCGGCCGTTTCGGCAGCGGAAAGCCGGTAATCGGTATTCTCGGCGAATTTGACGCGCTATCCGGACTCAGTCAGGAAGCCGGCGCCACTGAAAAAAAGGCGATCATCCCCGGCGGAGCAGGCCACGGCTGCGGCCATAACCTGCTGGGAGTCGGTTCCCTGGCAGCGGCAGTCGCTGTAAAGGATTACCTGGAAAAGGAAAAGTGCCCCGGCACGGTCATTTTCTATGGCTGTCCCGGCGAGGAGGGCGGTTCCGGAAAGGCCTTTATGGCACGGGACGGCATCTTTGACGAGCTGGACTGCGCGATA
>CASEBP010000050.1 GCA_949285275.1 uncultured Oscillospiraceae bacterium
AAAAGATTCCTGCTCTTTTTTAAAAGCTGTTGTTCAGAGATCAGGACAAAGTCCCGGCCGTTGTAAAACAGGAGGGCAGCCAAACCTTTACTTGTTGAGCTGTTTGGCAATCTCTTCCGCAAAATTCTCCTGTTTTTTCTCTATGCCTTCCCCCTTCTCGAAACGAACAAAGGTGAGGATCTCGATCTTGCCGCCAAGCTCCTTCGCGGTATTCTTGGTGTACTGGCTGACCGTGATGTTGCCATCCTTGACAAAGGGCTGCTCCAGCAGGCAAGCATCCTGATAGAACTTCTTGTTCAGGCGGCCTTCCACCATCTTCTCCAGCACATTGGCCGGCTTGTTGGCATTCTTGGGATCCTGCTGAGCCTGCGCGATGAGGATCTCCTTCTCCTTGGCGACCTCCTCCGCGGGAACATCTTCCTTGCGGACATAGGTGGGGTTGATTGCGGCAATCTGCATCGCAATATCCTTGCCGTAGACCTTGAAGGCCTCCTTATCGCCCAGATCGGTATCGAACTTCACCATAACACCGATCTTGCCGCCGCCGTGGATATAGCTGACCAGATCGCCCTCAAGCCGGACAAAACGGCGGATCTGGATGTTCTCACCGATGGTCATGACCTTCTCCTGCAGCATCTTCTCGACGGTCAGGCCATCGGGGCCGACGCAGGCCTTGAGGGCATCGACATCAGCGGGGTTCTGATCCAGTACGATCTTCGCCAGGGTGGAGACAAACTCATTGAAAATGGGGTTCTTGGCAACAAAGTCCGTCTCAGAGTTGACCTCCAGGACGACACCGATCTTTCTGGCCTCATCGACCACAGAGGTGACAACCCCTTCAGCCGCAATCCGGCCGGCCTTCTTGGTAGCAGCAGCGAGGCCCTTCTCACGAAGAATCTCGATCGCCTTATCCATATTGCCGTCTGCCTCAGTCAGAGCCTTTTTGCAGTCCATCATGCCGCAGTTGGTTCTCTCGCGCAGCGCGGCTACGTCTTTCGCGGTAAATGCCATCTTGATACCCTCCATTGTTATTTTCACTTCACACTATCACAGAAGGATGCCCGAACGAACCGCCCGGGCATCCAAAGAATCCAAACCTTACTGTGCAGCGGCCTCAGCAGCTGCCTCGGGAGCAACATTGTCAACACCCTGACGGCCCTCGATATAGGCGTTGGCCATCGTCTGGGAGATCAGCTTGACAGCGCGGATCGCGTCGTCGTTGCCGGGGATGATATAGTCGATCTCATCCGGATCGCAGTTGGTATCGACGATCGAAACAATCGGAATACCCAGCTTGCGGGCCTCGGTCACCGCGATCCGCTCCTTGCGGGGATCGACGATGAAGAGGGCGCCGGGCAGCTTCTTCATCTCCTTGATGCCGCCGAGGAACTTCTCAAGCTTCTCGATCTCAAGGTTGAGCTTGACGACTTCCTTCTTGGGCAGGCGATCAAAGGTACCATCCTGCTCCATCTGGCGCAGCTGGTTGAGACGGTCGATTCTGCGGCGGATGGTGCGGAAGTTGGTCAGCATACCGCCGAGCCATCTGGCATTGACAAAGGGGCATCCGGCGCGCTCCGCCTCTTCGCGGATGCTCTCTCCGGCCTGCTTCTTGGTGCCGACAAAGAGAAGGGCCTCGCCGTTGGCGGCGAGTTCGCGGACAAAGCTGTACGCGTCGTCAATCATCCGGACCGTCTTCTGAAGGTCGATGATGTAGATGCCGTTTCTCTCGGTAAAGATATAAGGGGCCATTTTGGGGTTCCAGCGGCGGGTCTGATGTCCGAAATGGACGCCCGCTTCCAGAAGCTGCTTCATCGATACGACTGCCATAAAATCCTCCTTCGGTTTGAAACCGCCGCCATGCGTTGAATTTTCGCCCGGGAAACCGGAAAACCGGCCACCGCCCGGAGCAATGGCATGGCGTGTGTTTTGGCTGTTATATTATATCACCGGTATGGCACAATTGCAAGAATTTTTTCGCAAAATTTTGGATTGAACCGACAAGAATCCGGCCATTTTGGTCAGGAAGGAGCATTCAGGAAAGCAAAGCACGCAGCTGTTCCTGTGTAAAGGTATACCGCTTTTCACAGAAGTGGCATGCCACCTCGGTGATCTCCTGCTCACGGGCGAGTTTTTCCAGTTCCTCACGGCCCAGACTCAGCAGCACACGTTCCACCCGCTCCCGGGAACAGTCACAGCGATAGAATACCTCCCGCTCCTCGATTACCTCCAGCTCGAATCCCGACAGCGCCTGCTGCAGCATCCCCAGTGGGCTGATCCCGTCGTGTACCATTGTGGAAACCGGCGCAAGGCCGGGAAGATTCTTCTCAATTTGCGTGATGGTCTCCTCATCGGCGCCCGGCAGCAGCTGAAGCAGATAACCGCCTGCAGCTGCGGCGGTCAGATCGGGAGCCACCAGCACCCCCAGCGCACAGACGGTGGGGATCTGCTCTGAATTGGCAAAAAAGTAGGTCAGATCCTCCCCGATCTCTCCGCTGACGATCGGAGAATAGCCCGTCTGCGGCTCACCGGTCCCGCTGTCCCGTACCACCGACAGATAACCGTCCCTTCCGATGATACCGCCGACATCGAGCTTCCCCTTCTCGTTGAGCGGAAGGTCCGCCAGCGGATTCCCCACCGTAACCCGGGCATTACCGAAGGCATCCGATACGGCGATCACCGAACCGGCCGGCCCTCCCCCTGCGATCCGCAGGGTAATGGTATCCCGGTCATTTTTTAACGCGGCGCCCATCATCGAAGCAGCGGTGAGCAGCCGCCCCATCGCAGCGGTCACGGTAGCGGAGCTGTGGTGAATCTGCTCCGCCCTGCCCACCATATCGGTGGAATCGAGCGCGGTAGCCAGCACCGCCCCATCCCGGGTGATCGCCCGCACAAGCTTTGCCATCTTACTTTTCCCCTTTTTGTGTCAAAAAGATCCAACGTTCCGTCGTTTCTTCCGGCGGTTCCAGGGTATCGTCCCCGTACACGGCAATCAGCCGGAACCCGCACGCATCCAGCAGCGCCTCGATCTCCTCCCGCTCATATCCCCGCTCGGCAAAGCTCTCGCCGGTGCGGAGATAGCGCCCGTCCTTCTGCCGGGTGAAAAAGTCGAGATCAATCTGCGTCAGAAGCTCCTCCGTGTGGTTCTGCCAGACGCAGAAGGTGTCGCCATCCTCATAACAGTAGCAATTATCTGCAAGCAGCGTCCGGTGCTTATAGGGTGTGTTGAGATCGAACAGAAATACCCCACCGGGCAGCAGATGCGCCGCGACCCGCAGAAGGGCGCGGCGCAGCGTCTTGGAATCGGTGATATGATTGAGAGAATCGAGGGCACAGATACAGCCGTCCACACAGCCGCCCAGCTCCAACCGCTCCATCCTTTGATGGAAGAACCGTATGGGCAGGTCCGCCTCCCACGCTTTCTGTTGGGCATAGGCGAGCATCTCCTGCGAGGCATCCACCCCAACGACCTCATAACCCAACCGCGAAAGCTCAATCGACAGGGTGCCGGTCCCGCAGGCCAGGTCGAGCAAAAGTCTTCCGTCTTGGAGCAGCGGGCGCATCAGCGCGTCAAAATACCGCGCCCGCGCCGGATAGTCCACCGGACGGATAAACCGGTCGTAAAAGGGGGCAAATTCATTATAGGATTCCATCTTCCTTCAGCCTTTCAAAGATGACCTTGTAACCGTCACAGCCATAGTTCAGCGAACGGTTGACCCGGCTGATTGTCGCGGTGGAAGCACCTGTTTTCGCCACAATATCGCTGTACACTTTTCCGTCCGAGAGCATCGACGCCACCTGAAGCCGCTGGGAAAGCGCCTTGAGCTCCTGCACAGTGCAAAGATCCTCAAAAAAATTATAGCACTCTTCCATCGTCTTCAGGCGAAGGATCGCTTCAAACAGAACCTCAACATTCATTTCCTTCAGGCGAGAGGCCATCTTTTGTTCCTCCATTTCCTTGATTTGGGCAGGATTCTTCTTATATTTTACCACTTCACAACGCAAAAGCAAGCCCTGAAGGGAAATTTCTCGCCCGCAAAAAGGAGCGCGCCGCGGCATCACGGCGCGCTCTCAGCGACATTATCAGAGATCGTTGCAGATCAGATCTTCCATGCTCTCCCGACGGATAATCTCGCGGGCTTTGCCATCGCGGATCATCACCGCTGCCGGACGGGGCACCCGATTGTAATTGGAAGCCATCGAATAATTGTAGGCGCCTGTGGCCAGAACCGCAATGATATCATCGACCTTCGGGGACTGAATCGGCATCCCCTCTCCCACCAGATCGCCGCTCTCACAGCAGCGTCCGGCGAGGGTGACGACGCTGTCCTTGGGATCGCCGGCGCGGTTGGCCAGCACCGCCTCATAGGCGGACTGATAGAGAATGTAGCGGGGATTATCGGTCATGCCGCCATCCACCGAAACATAGGTCCGAACATCGGGAATCACCTTGACGCCGCCAACGGTATAGAGGGTGATGCCCGCCGGTCCCACCACCGAACGGCCCGGCTCAATTGCGATGAAGGGCGTCTCGAGTCCGTAGCGGCTGCAGGTGGCATGGACCATACCAGAAACCTTTTCCATATAGTCCTGATAAGGAACCGGATCATTCTCCGGAACATATTTGATGCCAAATCCACCGCCCAGGTTCAGCTCGGTCAAAACACAGCCGGTCTCCTCCTTCACCCGGGCCATAAAACCGATCATCACCTCGGCCGCCAGCTCGAAGGGATCGATCTCAAAAATCTGAGAACCGATATGGCAATGGATCCCCTTGAGCTCTATCCCCGGATGGGTCAGTGCATAGCGAACCGCCTCCAGGGCCTCCCCCGTCTCGAGGGCAAAGCCAAACTTGGAGTCAATCTGGCCGGTACGGATAAAGTTATGGGTGTGCGCGTCGATACCGGGCTTGATCCGCAGCAGGATCGGAACCACCTTGTTCTGCGAAACTGCAATGGCAGAAATCCGCTCAAGCTCGGTGAGGTTGTCCACGACAATCCGTCCGACGTTCCGGCTGATTGCATAGGTCAGCTCCGACACCGTCTTATTGTTGCCGTGGTAAAAGATCTTGTCCACCGGAAAATCCACCGACAGGGCGGTGTAAAGCTCACCACGGGAAACCACGTCAATACCGCAGCCCTCGCTGGCAACGATACGGTAGATCTCCTTGCAGGCAAACGCCTTGCTCGCATAGGCCACCAGTCCCTTTCCGCCGTAGTACCGGTCGATCGAGCCCTTGTACTGCCGCAGGGTATCCCGGATGGTCGCTTCGTCAAACACATAGAGCGGCGTGCCATAGGAGCGCGCCAGCTCCACCGTATCCACCGATCCGATGGTCAGGTGGCCCGCCTCGTTGACAGAAAGGCAGTCGGATACAAACATTGTCATTCCTCCCGGTTGGTCGATTTATTGTTCACCGCACCCGCTGGGCGACGCGGTCACGAACAGGATGATTCGTCGTCCGGCAATGAAAGCTCTTCGATGATGGCACGGATCTCTTCCATCCCCTCCCCCGTCTCGGAGGAACAGGGGATCATTGTTATTTCCTCGCCGCAGGGAAGCTCCCGGACAAAAGCCTCCAGCCGCTGCGCCCGCTGGGTTTTGCTGAGCTTGTCCGACTTGGTCAGCAGCACCACCAGAGGCGTCTCGGTCTCGATGAGGTAGTTGACCATTGTCAGGTCGTCGGCCGACGGCGGATGACGCATATCCAGCAGCAGAAAGACCAGCCGGATCTCTCTGCTCTGTCCGAAGTAGCCGCCGATCAACTCATCCCAGCGCCGACGTTCCCCTTTGGCCACCTTGGCAAACCCGTAGCCGGGAAGGTCGACAAAGCGGACCTCCCCGACACGGTAAAAGTTGATGGTTGCTGTTTTGCCCGGCATCGAGCTCACCCGCGCCAACGAACGGCGGTTGAAGATCCGGTTGAGCAGCGAGGATTTCCCCACATTGGACCGCCCGGCGAAAACAAACTCGGGCAGATCGGAGCGGACCAGCTGCTGTGAAAGTCCAAACGCCTGTTCAAAGGCGGCCAGATGAAAGTTCAAACCGGTTCCTCCCTTCAGCAGGTGACCGGCTGGCGGGGAGAACTCTCGGCAGGAAGCACCGGGAGAACCGCACCGGTCGACTGCGGCTGAACGGCCGCAGGCTGCGAGATCAGCGCGACCTGAAGCACCTCGTCAATCCTCCGGACCGGCACAAAATGGATCGATTCTTTCACGGCCGGATCGATCTCGGACAGGTCCGGCTCATTGGCTGCCGGGATGACAACGGTCTGAATGTGGTTGCGGAAAGCCGCCATCGATTTCTCCCGCAGGCCGCCGATCGCCAGGACCCGACCGCGCAGGGTAATCTCGCCGGTCATTGCGACCCCGCTTCGCACCGGTATCCCGGAGAGAGCCGAAACCAGAGCGGTACAGATGGTGACACCTGCCGACGGACCATCCTTCGGCACTGCGCCCTCCGGCACATGTACGTGAATATCCTTGTCTTTGTAGAAGGTGGGGCTGATGTGATACTGCTCCGTATGCGCCC
>CASEBP010000051.1 GCA_949285275.1 uncultured Oscillospiraceae bacterium
CGGTGATTCGGGATTCGGGGGAATTCGTCATCAACCTCGCCGACGCCGGACTGCTCGGCGCGCTTGACTACTGCGGGACCCATTCGGGACGGGACGTGGATAAGTTTGCCGCCTGCTCGCTGACCGCCGTCCCCGCGTCGCATGTTTCCGCTCCGCTGATCGCTGAAAGCCCCCTTTCGCTCGAATGCCGGGTTTGCCGCCGCCTTCCGATGGGGAGCCACGAGATGTTCATCGCCGACATCGCCGCCGTCCATGCCGATCCTGTGCTGCTTGATGAAAACGGCCGGCTCTGTTTTGAGCGGCTCCCCGTGGTCGGCTATGCCAACAGCCGCTACTTCGCGCTCGGAGAAATGCTCGGCAGCTTCGGCTGCTCGCGGGACCTGATCCGATGAACGACGGCAAACCATTTTTCTGTTGCCCGATCTGCGGGCGGACGCTGCACCGGCGGGGGAATGCGCTGTGCTGCGAGCTGCGGCACAGCTTTGATCTTGCCTCCCAGGGATACGTCCACCTGCTGCCCGCCAACCGGATGCATGCCCGGCTTCCCGGTGACAGCAAGGAGATGGTGGCCGCCCGCCGCCGGTTCCTCGACACCGGCTGCTACGCCCCCTTCGCCCGGGAGATCGCCCGGATTGCCCGGCAGGCCTGCGCCGGACAGAAGCACCCCGTCATCCTCGACGCCGGCTGCGGGGAGGGGTACTATACCGACACGGTGCGCCGGGCCTTCGCGGAGGAGGAAGGGGTGCGGGTCTGCGGATTCGATATCTCCAAGCTGGCGGTCGCTTCGGCCGCCCGGCGGTATCCTGCGCTCGAGCTGGCGGTGGCCAGCTGCTTTGCCATCCCGGCCAAGAACGCCTCGGCCGATCTGTTGCTGGCGATTTTTTCCCCGATCGTGCCGGAGGAGTTCGCCCGGGTGGTCCGCCCCGGCGGCGCGCTGCTGCTCGCAGTGGCCGCCCCGCGCCACCTGTTCGGACTCAAGGAGATTCTCTACGACACCCCTTATGAAAACAAGACGAAGGACACCGTGTACCCCGGCTTTGTGTTTGAAAGCCGGACCCCGGTGCGGACGACTGCTACCATCTACGGCCAGCAGACGCTGCACGATCTCTTCGCCATGACCCCTTACTACTGGAAGACCCCCGCCGACGGGGCAAAGCGGCTGCAGGAGAAGGAAAGCCTGTTCACCGAGCTGGGCTTCGATCTGCTGCTCTACCGCAGAACGGAGGATAAAGGATGAATCGTTACCACGCCGCCGCCGCGGCCTCGCTGACCGCGCTGGCCGCCCTCGCCGTCCGGGAACACCGGCGCAACAGTCAGTTCGGATGCAGCTGCTATACGCTGGACATCGGCCCGGTCCCGCTGCCCGAACCGATCCGGATTCTTCAGATCGCCGATCTGCATGGCAGGATCTTCGGTCCAAACAACCGGGACCTGACCGATATGGCACGGGTCATCTCCCCTGATCTGATCGTCTTCACCGGCGATACGGTCAGCGCCCGCTGCGAAAATCTGCTGCCTACCGCCCGGCTGCTGCGGGAGCTGTGCCAAATTGCGCCTGCCTTCCTGATTCCGGGCAACCATGAGCTGCGTTCCGGACGCTGGGAGGAGCTTTCCCAGGGATTTCGCAACGTCGGGGTTACCGTGCTGGAAAACGAACGGTTCGACGGGGTATTCAAGGGTGTTCCGGTCCATATTCTCGGGCTATCCGAGGGACTTGCCGTCTCGCGGATGGACTATCTGCGGGAATTTCTCGGCACGATGCGCCACGCCGACTGTACTCAGGCCCTTTCCGAGCTCTCCGCCTGCGACGGGGTGCGGATCGTTCTCTCCCACTTTCCCGAGCTTTTTGCCGGCATCGGACGGCTGTCCTACCGGAATTTCCGTTTTGATCTGATGCTTGCCGGCCACGCCCACGGCGGACAGTTCCGGCTGGGCCGGTTTGCGGTCTATGCACCGGGACAGGGGCTGTTTCCCCGCTACACCGCGGGGGTTCATCACCGGCGCCCCGCGCTGATCGTCAGCCGGGGACTGGGCAACGACAGCCCGCTTCCCCGGCTTAACAACCCCCCCGAGCTGGTGCTGGTAACGCTGCGATAGTCTTCGTTTTAGGGCCGTCCCGCCGTTGGGGCGGCCCGCTGCGTTTTGCCGCCTTGCATCTTTCGACCGGTTGTGGTATTGTTTTAAGGTTCAGAAATTTATGGCAGCCGCGCTGAAGGCGGGCAGAAAGGATCTGTGGAATGCTGATTTTGATCTTCCTAGTTTGTTTCGGAGCATCGATCATCGGAGCCATCTGCGGCATCGGCGGAGGCGTCATCATGAAACCCGTGCTGGACGCGTTCGGCTTTGCAAGCGTTTCGACCATCAGCTTCCTGTCTGGCTGCACCGTACTGGCAATGTCGGTCTATTCGGTCGGAAAATCGGCCCTCTCCCGGGAAAGCGAGATCGATTACCACTCGGCCACCCCGCTGGCAATCGGCGCGGCGGCAGGCGGAATCGCCGGCAAGCAGCTCTTCACCTTTGTGCAAAGCCACGCCGCTCAGCCTGATTTTGTCGGGGTACTCCAATCAGGGGCTCTGGCCGTTGTCACCCTCGGCGCGCTGCTCTATACCATCAACAAGGGGAGAATCCGTCCCCACCGGCTGACCGGTGCCGTACCGATCACCGGCGTCGGCGTGGTTCTGGGGGTGCTCTCGAGCTTCCTGGGTATCGGCGGCGGTCCGATCAACCTGCCGGTACTGCACTACTTCTTCTCGATGGAGACCAAGACGGCGGCGCAGAATTCGCTGTATACCATCCTCTTTTCCCAGGCTGCCAGCCTTGCCGCCACACTGATTACCCGCACCGTCCCCGATTTTCAGCTGTCCTGGATGGTCGTTATGGTTGCCGGCGGGATGCTCGGCGGAATGGCCGGGCGAATCTTCAACCGGCGGCTGAGTTCCGCGCAGGTCACCCAACTCTTTATCGGGCTGATGCTCGTAATCGTCGGCATCTGCCTTTACAACGCAGCGCAGTTTGCCCGCTGAACCATAACCGACAACCCGGCAGGCCCGATTTGCCGCGCCTGCCGACAGAAAGAAAGGATGATCCAATATGACAAAAGTGGGGCTGATTGGCCTCGGCGTCATGGGAAAACCGATGGCAAAAAATCTTCTGGGTGCGGGCGTTTGCCTGATGGTCAACGACCTCAACCGCGCGGCCCTCGATGAGGTAGTTGCCGCCGGAGGTATCGCCGCCGATTATCCCGAGATGGCGGCGGCCTGCGACATCATTCTCACCATCCTGCCCAACGGCGCCATCGTCCGCGAGGTCCTCTTCGGGGAGGGCGGAATTGCCACCCGGCTGACTGCCGGAAAGCTGGTATGCGACTTCTCCAGCGTCACCCCGTCCGAGAGCCGCAGCTTCCACGACGCGCTGGCCGAAATGGGGGTCGGCTTTGTCGATGCGCCTGTTTCGGGCGGAGAACCGGGAGCGATCGCCGGAACACTGGCTATCATGTGCGGCGGCAGTCAGGAGGATTTTGACCGGCTCCGGGAAATCTTCGACATCGTCGGTTCCTCCGCACTGCTCATCGGCCCCTCCGGATCGGGCAGCGTGACCAAGCTCGCCAATCAGGTCATCGTCAACCTCAATATTGCCGCCGTTTCGGAGGCGCTGGTCCTCGCCTGCAAAGCGGGCGCCGATCCGATGAAGGTCTATCGCGCCATCCGAGGCGGCCTGGCCGGTTCCGCGGTTCTCGACGCCAAAGCCCCGATGATCTGCGCCCGGAATTTCCGCCCCGGCGGAAAGATTTCGATCAACCACAAGGATATCCGCAATGTTCTGGCTACCGCCCATGAACTCGATGTCCCGATGCCCTTCACCGCCCAGCTTTTTGAGCTGCAGCAGACCCTTAAGGCACATGGCTGCCTCGACCTCGACCATGCGGGCTATGTCCGCTATTTTGAGGAGCTGGCCGGCATTGAGGTCCGTTCGGACGAAACGGTATAATCAAAGCGGCATACCGGTCCATTCGAAAAGGAGGGAAAGCGATGCGCCTTTTCTTTGCCGTGCCCTTTGGGGAGGAGACCCTCGACCGGCTCTGTGCGGCACAGGAACTGCTGCGCGCTCGGGCAAACCGGGGACGGTTTTCTCCGCGGGAAAATCTCCACCTTACCCTTGCGTTCCTCGGCGAGCTGCCGCCATCCCGGCTTGACGCACTCGACCGGGCAGTCAAATCGATCCCTTTTCCCCCTTTTGAGGCAAAATTCGACCGACTCGGCTGCTTCCGGCGGCCAGGCGGGTCCATCTGGTGGGCCGGACTTCGCCCCACGCCGCAGCTGCTGGCGATTCAGCGGTCCCTGTCCGATGCGCTGCAGCGGGAGGGCTTCTCGCTGGAGGACCGCCGGTTCGTCCCACATGTCACCCTTGCCCGGCAGGTGGAACCCGACCACCTCTTTCCCGATGGTGTGCCGGCGCTCCGGTTCTCGGCGCCGGTCGGATCCATCGTGCTGATGGAATCCCGGCGGGAAGGGCCTATGATGCGCTATTTCCCTCTGCTGACCCGGCATGCCGTTCCTCCCGGGACTCAGCCGTCCCATATCACCCCGAAAGAGAGGAATTCCCGATGATTTCTTCCCGCCTGGCGGCTTTTCTCCGACAGGAGGCCGTTTTGTGCATTGCGGCGCTCTGTGCGGCTGTCTCCGCCTGTTTTGTCCCACCCGACCGGCTCTATGCCGGTTATATCGACCTGCGGGTGCTTTGCCTTCTTTTCTGCCTGATGGCGGTAGTACTGGGGCTGCAGCAGTGCGGACTCTTTGCCGCCCTTGCCCAACGGCTCCTCTCGGGGCGGCGTCAGATCCGTACGCTGGTGCTGCTGCTGGTGATGCTGCCCTATTTCTCTTCGATGCTGGTCACCAATGACGTCGCACTGATCACCTTTGTGCCGTTCGCAATTCTTGTGCTTGGCATGGTCGGACGACAGGACCTGCTGATCCGCACCGTCGTGCTTCAGACCCTGGCCGCCAACCTCGGCAGCATGGCAACGCCGGTCGGCAATCCCCAAAATCTCTTTCTTTATGCCTTTTACCAGCTTAGTCCCGCCGATTTCTTTTCGGCGGTTCTGCCTCCCGCCGCCGTCAGTCTGCTGGCTCTCGCAGCCACCGCACTGCTGACCCGCAGTGTCACTATGGAGGTCTCCTTCGCCGAACCGGTGCGGCTCGACCGGCGGGGCCTGCTGCTCTGGAGCGGCCTGTTTCTGTTGTGCCTGCTGTCGGTCTTCCGGGTGCTCCCTTACGGGATCCTGACGGGGGTGGTGCTCCTCTGCCTGCTTCTGTTCGCGCCGCGGCTGCTTCCCCGGGTTGACTACGGCCTGTTGCTGACCTTCGTCTGTTTCTTTATCTTTGCCGGCAATCTCGGGAGAATCCCGGCAGTCAACCGGCTGCTGACCGACCTGCTGGCACAGAGCACGCTGCTCTCCTCTGCGCTGGCCAGTCAGATCATCAGCAACGTGCCGGCGGCCGTTCTGCTCTCCGGTTTTACCGCCGACTGGAAGGGACTGCTGCTTGGGGTCAATGTCGGCGGCCTTGGTACCCCGGTTGCCTCGCTGGCCAGTCTGATTTCACTCAAGCTCTACCTTCGCACCCCAGGTTCCCGTCCGCTGCCTTATCTGGGCAGTTTCCTGCTGGCAAACATCATTGGTCTCGGGATTCTCATCCCCATCGCCGCACGCCTGCTGTAAAGCACAAATGCCCCCCTCCCACGCCATTTGCGGCAGGGAGAGGGGCATTTTTCAGGAATTACAGCTCACTGAGGTAACCGGCCAGCCGCATCGTCGCTTCGAGCGACTCCTGCAGCAGGATGTGTTCGTGCTGCGCGTGGGCGCCGTCTCCCACTGCACCGAGCCCATCAAGGGTGGGGATACCCAGCGCCGACGTAAAGTTCCCATCCGACGCGCCGCCCACCGCGGTGTGCCGCAGCTGGCAGCCCATCACTGCCGCGATCTTCTCGGCCCGCTCATAGAGCGCCCGATTGCCCGGCGTGAATTCAAAGGGCGGGCGGTTCATCCCCCCGGTGATCTCAAAGGTCACACCATCCTGTCGGGGAGAAAGCGCCAAAATCGCCCGGCTGACCCGCTCTCCCTCCTCCTTTTTTGTCACCCGCACGTCGATAAGCATCTCCGCCCGGGCAGCTATCACATTGCGTTTGGTGCCTCCGTTGAGCACCCCGACATTAACCGTCGTTCCTTTCTCCAGATCGGTCAGCGCAAAGAGCTGCTCGGTCAGCCAAGCCGCCTCGAGGATCGCCGAACGCCCTTTCTGATAATCGCTGCCGGCATGGCTCGCCAGACCGTGGATAACAATCTGGAACATTCCAACCCCTTTGCGGCTGCTCTTGATCGCCGGATTATCCTCCGGACCGGCCGACGCCTCAAGGATCAGGACACAGGATGCCTGCCGGGCGTGCTCCTCAATGAGCGGGCGGGAGGTGGGGCTGCCCAGCTCCTCGTCGGAGTTAAAGAGCAGTTCAAAGGATCCCTCCGGCATCAGTTTGAGTTCCTGCAGTGCGCGCAGCGCCCAAATAGCCGAAATATCGCCATACTTCATATCATACACGCCGGGGCCGGCAAGCCGGTTGCCATCACGGGAGAGCGGGAGGGTTCCCACATTCCACACCGTATCGTAATGCCCCACCAACAGTGCCCGCCGTTTTCCTTCGCCGACAATTGCCGACAGGTGGCGGCCGTTTTGCGGCATCTCGTACCGGGTGCATTCGACCCCGAGACGCTTCTTTACCAATCCGGCGAGCACCTCGGCACAGGCGTCGCAGCAGCCCTTGTCCGTCGACGGACTCTCGGCCCGGACCAGCGTGAGAAGATCCTCAAGCAGCTCCTCCCGGTGCTGTCCGATGTAATGTTGAATTGCCTTGGCATTTTGCTCGGTCATACGATTCATCCTTTCCCTTGGTTAAATGGGGGTGGCAACAACTCGGCCGCATCCCGATTGTATTCCGGTCATCTTGCCGCCCAGAAGAGAAGCAGATGAACCGGATAGTACCAATAAAAGAACAGCGGCATCAGCAACCGGCCGCGCCGGCCATTATAACAGCTCACCGGCAGCAGCGCCAACACACCGGCGCAGCAGAGATTGCGGGTCTCCCAGGCCAGCAGCAGCCCCGCACCGCACAGCCCGCGGCCGCGAAAGCGGGGAACAAGGGAGAACAGCGCAATGAGAAGAATACCAACCGCGTCATATTCGGTCCGCAGCAGCACAGCGGCGGCACAGCCGGACGCCAGCGCCAGCCCGCCCAGCAGCGGGCGGGAGGCGGCGCGCTCGAGCAGCACAAGGGTCAGCAGGCCGAGGGCGAGGGTAAAGAGGACGTTCTGCCGCTGCCCATCAAAGGGGCAGCCGAACCAGGCCAGATCGTAGGGAATCTCGGCAAGCAGCGCAAATCCGGCCAGCCGTACAAAATAGGCGCTTCGGCTTCGGGTGTGAAAAAAGCCCTCCACCAGCAGAAAGGCATAGATCGGAAACGCAAGCCGGCCCACCGCCCGCATACCAAGTCCAAACAACACGGCAGCGTGCGGCGGGGTGGGGCCGAGCGCCGGCAGAAACAGCAGCGCCGAGATATGGTCGATGGTCATTGACAGCAGCGCGATCCATTTCAGTTGCGCCGCATCAAACGAGGGCCGTTTCAAACGCATCGCCCCTCCTTCCGCTTTGTAGTATACCAAAGTCCGGGAAAGAGGGCAAGGCACAGGAAAAAGCCCCGCTTTCATAAAGAAAAATGCGCCGTTTCTCGCGAAATCCCTTGACTTTTTGACAGATGGTATGATATAGTAATTAGGCTGTTTGATACGACGGGGTGTAGCGCAGTTTGGTAGCGCGCTTGGTTCGGGACCAAGAGGCCGCGAGTTCGAGTCTCGCCACTCCGACCACCAGTCAGGGGCCTGGAGCCGGATTGCGCTCCAGGCTTTTTCTTTTGCCCAAAGCCGCACCCGCATCCGGGGACGATGGAAGGTGTCCGCATTTCCCGGAAGGCTTCCCTGCGGGGGAGGCTTTCTCTATCTTCGCAGAACGCGCACCCCAGACAGAAGGAGGCAGCCTCATGGCTGATATCATTCCAATGAAGATCATCGCAAGGATCCGCAGCGAATTTCCGGCCAAGTTCGGCATCCCGCGCCAGAGCGGCCTGGTGGAGACGCTGCGTGCCACCGTCGTCTTCGAACCGGAGTACCGCTGCCCCGATGCACTGCGCGGACTGGAGGGGTACTCCCACATCTGGCTGCTTTGGCAGTTCTCCGAAGCGGTCCGGGACGGCTGGTCACCGACAGTACGTCCGCCGCGGCTGGGCGGCAACACCCGAATGGGGGTTTTCGCCACCCGCTCTCCCTTCCGCCCCAACCCGATCGGCCTGTCCTCGGTGCGGCTCGAGGGGATCGGCGAGGAGCCCGGCACCGGCCCGGTGCTCTATGTCTGCGGCGCCGATTTGATGGACAACACCCCTATCCTCGACATCAAACCCTATCTGCCCTACACCGACTCCCATCCCAAGGCGTCGGGCGGGTTTTCTCTCGGCCCGGGGGAGGGAACACTCGATGTGGACATCGCGCCGCCGCTGCTCGAAAAGATCCCGTCCTCCCAGCGGCAGACGCTGCTCGACGTCCTCGCCCAGGATCCCCGTCCCGCCTACCAACAGGAGCCGGACCGGATCTACGGGATGACGTTCGCTGGGATAGAGGTGCGGTTCTCGGTTGAAGGAAACCGCCTGACCGTGCGGGAAATTATTCCGCCGGATCCCGTCTGACACAAAGCGGGGGCTATGCCCCCGCCTTCTTTTTGCTATACCGTACCACCAGTCCCACTGCCAGTCCAAGCAGGGCAGGGACCACCCAGCCCAATCCGATCGAAAAGAACGGCAGCAGGTGTCCGGCGGCTTCGACCACTCCATTCAGCCCCAACGCCTCCCGCGCCTGCGCCGGCAGCGCCTTGAAACAGTCAAACATAGCAGCGAAAACTACCGGACCGGTGACCCAGCGCAGTACCGTCGGATCGTTTTCAAACAGGCTGCCGGCCAGTGACAGCAGAATCAGCGTGATGGCCAGCGGATAGAGGAACATCAGCACCGGTACCGACCAGGTGATGATCGTCTCCAGTCCGAAGTTGGCGATCAAAAAAGAAACCATACAGAACAGCACCGTCCAGCTGCGGTAGCTCGGCCCCGTGTGGAACAGCCCGCAGAAGGTCTCGGCGCAGCTGGTGATCAGCCCAACCGCCGTTTTGAGGCAGGCAAAGGTGACGGTGACAGCCAGGATCATGGCACCGGCTGCCCCAAAATAGTGGTGGGCGATGACCGAGAGCGCCTCACCGCCATCGGCGCTCACCGGATAGAGCCCCCGGCTCTGCGCGCCCGCCAGGGTGATGACAACATAGATGACCGCCATCAGCAGGCCGCTCAGAACGCCGGCCCGTATTGTGCTCGCCGCAACCGCCCCCGGATCGGTCACCCCGAGCGAACGGATCGCCTCAACAACGATGATGCCGAAGGCCAGGCTGGCCAGTGCATCCATCGTGTTGTATCCCTCAAGGAAGCCGGTAAAAAAAGCACCCGAGGCATAGGCGGCATCCGGTTCGATCTGTGCGGGGGAGCCGATCGGATTGATCAACGCGGTAACCATCAGCACCGCCAGGCTCACCAGAAAGATGGGATTAAGCACCTTACCCACCCAGGTGAGAATCCCGCTCGGGCGCAGCGAAAACCACAGCACCGCCAAAAAGAAGGCCGCCGAAAAGATCACCAGCGGCAACGAATTGGCGCTCTGCGGATTGAGCATCGGCCGGATCCCCACCGAGAAGGAGACCGTCGCGCAGCGGGGAATCGCAAAAAATGGACCGATAGTCAGATAAAGCGCACAGGTGAAGAAAAGGCCGTACCGCCTTCCCAGCCGTCCGGACAACTCAAACAGTCCATTGCACCGGCTGACACCGAGCGCCGCCACCCCCAGCAGCGGCAAACTGACACCGGTCACCAAAAAACCGGCTGCCGCCGCCCAGACATTTCTTCCGGCGAGCTGGCCCATCTGAACCGGAAAGATCAGATTTCCTGCCCCGAAAAACAGACCGAACAGCATACTGGCAACCGTGATGTACTCCGTTTTACTCAGTTTATGGTTCATCGCGTACCCCTCCCAACCAAATTCGGGTTTCTATCGGGTCCCGCCGCTATTGTATCACAGCTGGCGCGGTAAAAACAGCCCCCAGGATTGCCACCGCATCATTTCTGTGTTAGGATGGGACAGAAAGGAGGGACCGCCCCCATGAAAAACGCTGTCATCCGCATGGCGCGGGAATCTGACGCCCCCGCTCTGCTGGCTATCTACGCCCCCTATGTCACCGATACCGGGATCACCTTCGAATATGAAGTGCCTTCCGTTGAAGAATTCGCCGGACGGATCCGCCGGATCCTCACCCGTTACCCCTACCTCGTCGCCGAAAGCGGGGGAGAGCTGCTCGGTTACGCTTATGCTTCCGCCTTTAAGGAGCGGGCCGCCTATGACTGGGCAGTGGAAACCTCCATCTACCTGCGCCAGGACCGGCGCGGCCTCGGCGTAGGACGGCAGCTCTACCTCCAGCTTGAAGCACTGCTCCGCCGCCAGCACATCACTAACGCCAACGCCTGCATCGCCTACCCCCACCCCGAGAGCATCGCCTTTCATGAGCGGCTCGGCTACCGCACCGTCGCGCACTTCACCCGCTGCGGCTATAAGCTCGGGGTTTGGTACGACATGGTGTGGATGGAAAAGCTGCTGGCCTCCCATCCCGCCGTACCCGAGCCGGTTGTTCCAGCCGCCTCACTGGACTTTTCCCCGGTTACTGTCCCGCTCCGTGAACCTTCGGTCTGAGATCCCGTCATCCCATCGCAAGCAGAGGGGACGGAAAACGCAACTGCGTTTTCCGTCCCCTTTTGCTTTATCCCAGCTTCCGGTAACCCGTCTCAGGATCGACCATCGTCTGCAGCGGCCGCCCCTCGCAATAGGCGGTCAGATTCTCGATCGCATGGCGCACGATCCGGTCATGTGTTTCCGGCAGCGTATAGCCGCCCGAAACGTGCGGCGTGATCAGCAGGTTCTCGGTCCGCCACATCCGGCTGTCGGCCGGCAGCGGCTCCGGCTCGGTCACATCCACCCCTGCGCCCCACAGTTTTCCCGCATCGAGGGCATCACAGAGCGCGTCGGCATCGACCGCCGAGCCCCGTCCGACGTTGAGCAGGATGGCGCCTTCCTTCATTCTGCCGATCCGCTCGCGGCTGAGAATTCCCCTGGTTTCCGGGGTGTTGGGGAGGCAGAGCACCACCGTATCAGCCCGCGGAAGCAGCCGGTCCAGTTCCTCGGTCTGATAAAGCTCATCGACATACTCCGGCTTGTCAGCACCGCGGCGGCGCACCCCGATGACCGTTGCGCCCATCGCCTTGACCCGGCGGGCAAACTCCCCGCCAATATCCCCCAGCCCGACGATCAACACGGTGCTGCCCCAGACCGGGCGCACCTCGCCGAGCGGCTTCCAGAGCGACTGGCGCTGTTGGTCGCGGTAGCGGTGCATTTTTTTGGACAGAACCAGCAGCATCCCGAGCAGATGCTCGGCAATTCCCAGGCCGTAGCTTCCGGTTGCATTGCAGAGCAGCACCCCCTCCGGCAGCACCCCCGGCTTGACATAGGCGTCTGATCCGGCCGAATTCAGCTGCAGCAGCCGCAGGCGGGTAGCATGGACGAGAGCCTGGGGCTTGGGATTGCCGAAGATCGCATCCGCCTCTCCGAGCTGCTCGGGAGTTACTTCGGCGGGGGTGGAATAGGTGAAGACCGTTCCCGGCAGGCTTTCCTCCAACCAGGCGCGGTGGCGGTCCTTGGTGGGGCAGAGGACCAGAACATGATCGAGGGTTTGCATCGCACGGCACTTCCTTTTCTTTTCTCTTATTTTTTTCATTATAGCAAGGTTGTGCCGTCGCGTCTATTGTTTTGAATCAAAAGCGGAAATTTCTGTGCATTATGTCCAGATTTTCATGCAGAAAACGGGGCGGTTCCCCAGGAACCGCCCC
>CASEBP010000052.1 GCA_949285275.1 uncultured Oscillospiraceae bacterium
AGGATTTTGTCACCCAATCACCCTCTATTCCTTCGTTTCGGATCCCGGCGCCCGGCATGCCGAATCGGATGTGATATACTGGAAAGGTTATTCGGAGGTAAAATTGCGGCATGTTGAAATATCATCTATGGAAAAGACCTGTAACTCTGGCGCTCGCCTTTTATCTGCTGTTTTCCTCCACCGGCTTAGACACGGTGGCCATGCAGGATCCAGCCGATACTCTCCCCGGCACGGAAGTTCGGGAACAGTTGCAGATTTCAGACGAAGCAACCGGCTCTGACGGCGCCGGTCCCCTGCTTGAGAATCAGGAAAGCCCGGCAGAGAGCACCGGCGAAGAATATCCCTCTGACGCTGATTCTGACGCTGATTCTCCCCAGCCCGCCGATTCCGGCACGCCGCCCTCCCCGGGCGGGAACCACGCCAACCGGGACGATCCCTGGCTGGCTATCCAATGGCTGCCCGACCAGGAAACCGGCCGCGTCCGGCTGACCCTCATCCTGCGGCATGCCGGGGAGGATACCGACGCAACGGTCACCATCCATCTTGACGACGAAGAATATGCGTCGCTGGCAGCGATTCCGGACAGTCTCCAGGCAGAACCGGCCGAAGGTCCGGCGCTTCACTGCGTCCTGGATGCCGCCTCTCCCCGCCTGGTGGAGATACTGCAGTTTTATCCCCGTTCCCCCGAGACGGTGATCGAGGTCCTTGAACAGGATATCGAGGTCATCTTCGACGGCGAGGACGCACAGGATGCGTGGTGGAACTTTTCCGGGGAGCCTCTTTCCCTCTCCGGCGAGTACCGCTGGACGGTGGAAGCCGGCGCCGGCGAGGACATCGACTGGAATCCCCGCGATCCTTCCGACCTGCACTTTTCCATCGGGGCGTTCCCCGACAGCGGCGCGGAACAGCTTCTGCTTGCGTCCCAGACGATGCAGGTCTCGCTGGAGCTTCCCGAGCCGTTCGCCTTTGCCGAAGGCGAGATCGCGTTTGATCCCGACTCCCAGCAGCTGACACTGGACGGCCATCCGGCTGTCGGTCTCTCCGGCCTGCCGGACGCCGCCCGTCTTTCCGATCTGGAGCGCCAGGAACAGCAGCTTTCCTTCTCGGTGCAGCGGGAGCCCTCCTCGCCGGACGGAAAGGCAAAGGGCTTTTCCCTCTCGGTGGACCTCTACGGGACGGCGCTGGAGCTTTCCGGCGAAGCCCCGCCGCAGAATGCCCTCTCCCTGTCGGGGGAGGAGGTTCTCAACGGCGGGCCGGTCAGGATGACGGTTTCCCTCTCCTCGGTTCCGACCTGGGAATCGGAGGCCGTTTTGCAGAGCGCGCAAGCCAGCCTGATCCTGCGTACCGCCAAGCATATCGAGATCACCGAGTGGCTGGACGGGTATGAGCAGATCATCCTCTGGGTGGACAATCACGACCAGGCGCAACGCCGCCCGGCGCGGTCTGAGTTCCCGATGCCGCAGCTTGCCTACCGCATCGCGCAGGATGACGATCCGTTCCCCGAAAGCTTCACCCCGCTGACGCAGGAAAATATCGGAGAGATCGGCCTGGATGAACTTCCTCAGGGCTCCCTGACCGAAAGTGGAATCGGCGGCTGGCTCTACTCGATCGGCAGCAACATCCTGCCCACCAGCATGTCGGTCACAGACATCTACGGCGATGTCAGGAACTACCGGATTGAGTGGGCCTTCCTTCCCCAGGAGACGGACGGCTATGCGTTATCCAACGTCAGCCAGGAGGACCTGGACCAGGGGATCTATACCTCGATCGACCTGCCCGGGTGGTACTATGTCTTCATTGAGGACCTGCAGTATCATATCGTGCTGCGCCAGGGAAACACCCAGCTTCCGGATGATCTGATCAGCGCCATCACCGACGGCTTCCAGCTGGAAATCCACTGGTCGGGGGCGGAGGGAGATCGTATCGTCCCCCTGAACCGCATGGCCAGCGCGGTCGGCGGCGCCGCGTCGGGTCCCAATACCGGCGCCCTGATCATCTCCGGAACCTGGAAATACAATCTGGACGGATCCCTGATGGACTACAAGCTGGTGCAATGTCCGGACCAAGAGGACAAAACCAGCGGCATCATCCCGCTGGAGAGCCTGCCCGGGGATTATCTGACCATCCTCTACGACAACACCGTCGTTCCGCAATACGGGACCGAAACCGACGCCCTTTACTCCGGCGGCACGATGTACCTCACCCTGACCGGTACCAAGACCTATGAGGCCCACAAGGTCTGGCTGGACGACGGCGCGGTTGAGAACCGCCCGACCGGCGAATTCCAGCTCTGGCGCTACCGGCGGGGCGAGAGCTACGCCACCGCCGCCCCGCTCCGCAACCTGGACGGCTCGATCGTCTCCCTGCAGCTGGAGCGGTCGCAGGACAGCCAGCCTGTCACCTTCAAGGTCGACTTCGACGGGGACGGGAAGGCGGCCGACAACCTGCTGCCCAAGTATGACGCCGAAGGGTACGAATATGTCTATGCGGTCCGGGAGTACCTCGACGACGGCACCTATGAGCAGGTCTTCGGCCGGATCGAGAACGGCCAGATCATCGACCGGATCGTCAATCAGTCCGGCGAAACGGTCGATATCACCGGGACGCGCTCGGACGGAAATACCTTCCTCTATAACGGCGGCACCCTTTCCAACCGGATCCGCGGCACGATCCAGACCTCGGTGACCAAGATCTGGGAGGCCTCTGCCTTCCAGGCGGAATTTGAGGACGTCTCGGTCAGCCTCAAACTGCAATCCCGCCTGGCCGGCAGCAACGATCCGTGGGTGGACACCACCTATCCCGAGATCACGATGGACCAGTTCTATCCGGAAAATCTCAGCATCACCCGCAATCTCTCGGTGTCCCGCTATGATATCTACGGGCAGGAACAGGAGTACCGCTGGATCGAATCGGCCGTCTATCAGGGGCAGAATCCCGATAACCTCCTGATACAGACCCCGGACGGCGGATTCTTTACCCTGCAGCAGAGCGGCCGGCCGGTTCGCTACCGCTCCGAAACCATGATACAGGACGACGGCAGTACCCGCATCGTCAACTCGATTGCCGACACCATCAATTACCAGATCACCAAGGTGTGGCGCGACGCCGAAGGCAATGAGATCGAGGCGCCGGAGGGCGCAAAGGCCTCCTTTATCATCTACCGCAGCACCAGCGGGGAACCGCTCGCCGAACACCCGGTGGCGGAATTCTCGCTCGACGGCATCGTCGAAGAGGTCCCCACCATCATCAACCCGGAGCTGGGCATTCAGGTCTGGGAAAAGGAACCGTGGCGTGTCACCGTTGAACCGCTGGATGAATACGATCCATCGGGCAGGCAGTATGAATACTTCCTGCTGGAGACCAACGTACAGAGCAACTATTTCCCCTCGATGGATACCCACCGGGATGAGAATCAGAACTACCTCTCCACCGTCTACAACGCCCCGGGCGGCGGAAACCGGATCATGGTCCGCAAGGACTGGGTGGATGACAGCGACAGCCATCACCGTCTGCCGGTGACCATCACCGCCTA
>CASEBP010000053.1 GCA_949285275.1 uncultured Oscillospiraceae bacterium
AGGGGCTTTCGCTGAGCGCAGTAATCGAGCCGCCGGCCGACCTCCGTGCCGTCCGGGATGTGCTGGTGATCAAGAGCTTTGCAGGTCAAACGGCCATTGAGCCGGCTCAGTGAGGAGGGCCGCCGTGGAACGAAAAACACTGCGTCTTCTGATTCTGAAAAATCTTCTCTATTCACTGCTGATTCTGCTGGCCTTTCTGCTGCAGGAAACCCCTGCCCTCTTTCCCAATGCGCTGCGGCCCGTGCTGGTTATTTCGGCGGTCTGCGGCATCGCAATGACCGAGGGGGAATTTTACGGCGGCCTGTTCGGCCTGTTCGGCGGCCTGTTCTGCGACACGGCAGTCTTCCACCTGTTTGGCGTCGCTTCCCTCTACTTTCTAATCCTGGGCTGCACCTGCGGGCTTCTGATCATCTACCTGATCCAGCCCACTCTCAAAAGCGCTTTTTTGCTGTCCGGCGCTTTCGCTCTGATTTATGGGCTGTCCGTCCATTATCTGATCTATGGCATGTGGGGCTACGACGGATCATGGCAACTGATCTTTACCCGAACCCTTCCCTCCGCCTGCTCCACTGCGCTGTTCGGCATCCCCTGCTTTTGGCTGACACGGCACATTCACCAGTTCTTCGCGGCGGCCATCAAGCGGTGACCGTGCTTCTCCCGTCCCAAAGGAGTTGATCTGACCGATGAAAATTGACCGGGACCGGCTTCGCCTGATCCTGCTCGGCGTCTGCGTCTGGGCAGTACTGGGCGTTTTTGCCTTCCGCCTTGTCCAGATTCAGATTGTCGACGGCTCCTACTATCTCGCCCAGCAGCAGAAGGGGAGCAGCCGGGTCCAAACTATCAAGGCTGCCCGTGGGGAAATCCTCGACCGCAACGGCGACCCCTTCTCCTACAATGAGCCCTGCTACAACATCGTGTTCGACCGGGCATTGACCTCCTCCGACGCCGATAATGGGATGATCCTGCAGCTGATCCGGCTGTTGCGCGACTCGGGGGAAAGTTGGATCGACAACCTCCCGCTGATCATCGAAAACGGCGTCCCCGTCTTCACCCAGGACGAGACCGCTGTCAGCCGCCTGCGCGAGCATCTCTCCACCAACACCTATGCGCTGGCCCCTGATGTTTTCTACTGGCTCTGTGAGCGGTATGACCTGCAGGGATACGACATGCAGGACGCCCGGGATATCGGGGCGGTCCGCTATGAGATGGAACAGAAAGGATACTCCCTCTCAACCCGCTACACCTTCGCAGAAGATATCTCGGTTGAAACCGCTGTCTACATCCGTCAGATTTCCTCCGCCCTTCCGGGGGTGGACGTCGAGGAGACCGCCCGGCGTGCCTATCGGGACGGCGACCTGGCCCCGCATATCGTCGGCCGGATCGGTGCGATTTTTGCCGATGAGCTCGAAGGATATCTCAGCCAGGACAAAGGCTACACCCGGGATGACCTGGTTGGAAAAGAGGGGATCGAACGGACCTATGAATCGACGCTGCGCGGCACCGACGGGGTGCGTCGAATCGACCTTGACGCGTCCTACCACGTTATTGGCATCGAAGAGGAGAAGCCGGCCGTTCCGGGAAATTCGGTGGTACTGACATTGGACAAGAAGATCCAGCGCACCGCCGCCCAGGCCCTCGAGGACGAGATCAAGCTGCTCAACGAAACCGCCCCTACCGGCGAAGGCAAGGAAGCCGACGCCGGCGCGGTGGCGGTCATCGATATCAAGAATTCCGAGCTGCTCGCCGCTGTAACCTATCCCTCCTACAACCTGGAGACCTATTCGGCTGATTACGCCGCCAACGCCTCTGATCCGCTCTATCCGTTCCTCAACCGGGCCTTCTCCGGCATCTATGCGCCGGGCTCCTGCTTTAAGCCGGTGACCGGAATCGCAGGGCTTGCAGAAGGGGTCATCACCCCAGAAACCCAGGTTGACTGTGAACATGTCTATACCTTTTACGCACCGAGTTACCAGCCTACCTGCCTGGGATGGCACGGTCTCTTTACCGTTACCGATGCGCTGCGCCACTCCTGCAACATCTTTTTCTACGATACCGGCCGGCAGCTTGGCATTGCCACCATGAACGAATATGCCCGCGCGCTGGGGCTGGGCGTCCCAACCGGCATCGAGCTCTCTGAAGCCACCGGAACCCAGTGCGATCCCGACACCCCTTACCCAGGGGATGCCCTTCAGGCCGCAATCGGCCAGCTCGATAACGGCTACACCCCTGTTCAGCTGGCCAACTACTGCGCCACCATCGCCCGCCGCGGCGTCCGTACCCGGCTTAAGCTGGTCAAGTCCATCTCCTCCTACTACGACTGGACCGATGTCATTGAGGCGCCTGAAACCGAGGTTCTCAACGATCTTGGCCTGCCGGACAGCCTGTATGATCCCATTTTTGAAGGAATGATCCAGGCCAGCCACGATCCCCGCGGCACCGCCTACTCCTATCTGGGCGACTACCCGCTGACCATCGCATCCAAAACCGGTACGCCACAGACCCATGAGTTTCCCAATTCGACCTTCATCTGCTTCGCTCCGGCTGAGGATCCGCAGATCGCCATCGCCGTCGTCATCGAAAAAGGCTGGCATGGCTACACCGGCGCACCGGTCGCCCGCCGCATCCTGGACGCCTACTTCTTCCCGGAGGAGGAAAACCCATCCGAACCTGAGGACCCCGCCGAAACGCAGAGTGAACCGTCCGAACCGGCGTCCTATTCTGCAGCGTCGGGCACCGCCTCCCTGCAGAATTCGGATGCCGAGCCGTCGGATTCATCATCCCCGCTCGAGCCGTCCTCTGACAACCCGGAATCCACCCCAGAATAAGAAAATCCATTCACAGCTGCTCTTTTTCCCCTTCCCATTTGGACAAACAGCAAATTTTTTTCAAAACCTTGATTTTTCTCTATTCAAGCGCGGATTTTTGTGTTAGACTGGACAGAAAGGGGGCTTGGGATGCCCAAAATTTTGTTGGTAACTTCCGGAAAGGGCGGAACGGGAAAGACAACCGTCTCCCTGCTGCTCGCCCATGCGCTGTGCCGCAAAGGCCGGAATGTACTGCTGATCGAACTGGACAGCGGCCTTCGTGGACTGGACCTCCTGTTGGGGGTCTCCGACCGGGTTGTCTACGACCTGTCCGACTACCTCTGCGGCCGCTGCCGGCCCGCCAAGGCGATCGTTCCCTGCGAGGTCCCCTGTGGAAACCTGCATCTGCTTGCGGCGCCGTCCGACCGCCACTTTGTTCCGGACCAGCAGGCGCTGGCCCAGCTGCTCCGGTCGCTGAGCAGCTGCTACGACGATCTGATCCTCGATACAGCTGCCGGACTGGGCCGCGGTTTTGATGTGGCATCCGCACTGTGTACCGCCGCCCTGATCGTCACCACCCCTGATCCCGTCTCGGTGCGGGACGCCTCCAAAGCCGCTTCCATGCTGCTGCGGACACCGCCTCGCCTGGTTGTCAACCGCTTTTCTTCCCGTCAGCTGTCCAGTGACCTGCCCGATCTTGATGCGATCATCGACACGGTGGGCGCCCAGCTGATTTCGGTTATTCCGGAGGATCCCGCCGTCGCACAGTCTGCGGCGCGCGGCGTTCTTCCTCCCGCTGATTCCCCCGCAATGGGAGAAATCGAAGACCTGTCCCGCCGGCTGCTCGGCGAACGGGTGCTTCTCAACACCGGCCGGCTGCGATAACGGACCGTTCGACATAAAAGGAGGAATTGATTTGAACATCGCCCTGATCGCGCATGACTCCAAGAAGGAACTGATGGTCCAGTTCTGCATCGCCTACAGCGGCATCCTCAGCCAGCACAACATCTGTGCAACGGGTACCACCGGAAAACTGGTCGCCGAAGCAACTGGACTGCGGATCTTCCGCTTCCTCTCGGGGGACCAGGGCGGTGACCAACAGATCGCGGCGCGAATCGCCTGCAACGAGATTGACCTTCTTCTTTTCCTGCGCGATCCGCTGACGATGAAAGCGGGCGAGCCGGACGAAGCCAGTCTGATTCGTCTTTGCGATGTTCATTCCATCCCGGTCGCAACCAACATCGCCACTGCCGAAGCGCTGATCCACGCCCTCGAAAAAGGCGATCTCGATTGGAGAAATATCGTTAATCCCAAGCGCTGAGCATCCCGCTCAGCTTCTTAAACGCAAACAGCGACGAAGCGAAAGCAGTAGAACCGCAGTTCCCATATCAGCAGAGAGGGGGGCCGCCCGTCTTTTCGGCGGCAGGCTGAAAGCCCCCTGATGTGGTGCGGTCCGAAGGACATTCGCGGAGCTGAAGGTCCAAAATACCTTCCGTCCTCCCCGCGTTAAGGGGCGCAAGAGCGGAGAGGCTTCTCTCCGGAACAAGGGTGGCACCGCGCGGAGTTTTCTCCCCGCCCCTTTCGATAGCGACAGGGGCGGGGTGTTTTTTTGTCCCTGTCCCGCGACAGCTCCGGCGCCGCTTTGACCGCCGCCGTGACGATAAAAACGCTGAAAACAGTTCAGAAGGAGCGATTCAAACAATGGCAGATACCATGAATGGACTCAAGCGCACCGCCTACTGCGGCGAGCTGACAACCGGCCTTATCGGGCAGGAACTCGTGCTCGCCGGCTGGGCAGCCAAACAGCGCGACCTCGGAAACCTGATCTTCATCGACCTGCGGGACCGCACCGGCATTGCCCAACTTGCCTTCGATGATTCCACCGATCGGGCGGTCTTTGAGAAGGCCGCCTCGGTCCGCAGCGAATATGTGCTGATGGCCAAAGGGACGCTTCGCCGCCGGGAATCGGTCAACCGCGACATTCCCACCGGCGAGGTTGAGCTGTACGTTTCCGACCTGCGGATCCTGGCAGTCAGCGAGACCCCACCCTTCGACATCAAGGACGGCATCAAGACCAATGAGGAGCTGCGGCTGCGCTACCGCTATCTCGACCTGCGCCGCCCGGAGCTCCAGTCGGCCATTCTGATGCGGCACCGCATCGTCAAGCTAGTGCGGGACTATTTCGATCAAAACCGGTTTGTGGAAATCGAAACCCCTATCCTGATCAAATCAACTCCCGAGGGCGCCCGGGACTATCTGGTTCCCTCCCGCGTCCATCCGGGAAAGTTCTATGCCCTTCCCCAGTCTCCCCAGCTCTATAAGCAGCTCTCGATGCTCGCCGGCTTCGACCGCTATCTGCAGATCGCCCGCTGCTTCCGCGATGAGGACCTGCGGGCCGACCGCCAGCCGGAATTTACCCAGATTGACGTCGAGATGTCCTTCGTCGACGAACAGGACGTCCAGACGGTCAATGAAGGGCTGATGAAGCGGATCTTCCAGGAGATTCTCGGCCGGGATCTTGCGTTGCCGCTGCGCCGCATCCCTTACAAGGAAGCAATGGAGCGTTTCGGCTCGGACAAACCGGATACCCGTTTCGGCCTCGAGCTGGTCAACCTGACCGACCTGCTGAAGGACACCCAGTTTGCCGTTTTCCAGAGCGCCATTGCCGCCGGCGGCAGCGTACGGGCTATCAATGTCAAGGGTGCTGCCGGCACCCTCTCCCGCAAGGAGATCGACAAGCTGGCCGATGTCGCCAAGCTCTTCAAAGCCAAGGGGCTCGCCTTTACCCGTGTAACCGCTGATGCACATTCTTCCTCCTTCGAGAAGTTTTTGACCCCCGACGAGATCTCTGCCATCCACAGCCGGATGAATCTGGAAACCGGCGACGTTCTGCTGGTAGTCGCCGACGCCCATGATCCGGTGGTTTTTGCTGCGCTCGGCGCCCTGCGCCTCAACCTTGCCAAGCGCCTGAACCTCATTCCGGAGGGAAGCTTCGATCTGCTGTGGGTCACCGATTTCCCGCTGTTTGAGTACGATCCCGATGAGGGCCGCTACTTCGCAATGCACCACCCCTTCACCAGCCCGAACCTCGACGATCTCGACCTGATGGAGAGCGATCCGGGTCATTGCCGCGCACGGGCCTATGACCTGGTCCTCAACGGCGTCGAGCTCGGCGGCGGCTCAATCCGGATCTCCGACCCGGCGGTGCAGAGCCGGATGTTTGCCGCGCTCGGCATGAGCCCGGAGGAGGCGCAGGAGAAGTTTGGCTTCCTGCTCAACGCCTTCCGGTACGGCGTCCCGCCGCACGGCGGTATGGCCTACGGTCTCGACCGGCTGGTCATGCTGCTGCTCGGGAAGGACTCGATCCGCGACGTCATCGCCTTCCCCAAGGTACAAAACGCCAGCGAGCTGATGACCGATTGCCCCGGAACGGTGGAGCAAAAATCCCTCGACGAGCTTTCGATCGCCATCACCCGCATGGAGGAATAACCTTCATCACAGATCAGGGCGCCCCGCTGTATTGCGGGACGCCCTGATGTTTTTCTGCGCTCTGTCAGCAGGTGACAATTTCCCGGATCAGGCGGCTGCAGATCCGCTCAAAGGTCTCTGGATAGAAGGCCTCGGCATACAGCTGCTCCAGTCTGGCACACTCCTCCCGGGCGGCAGACAGGGTCTGCCTGCCCAACAAGGTCATCTGCTTTTCCGCTTTTCGATGGAAAGCCATTCGACTTTTGCAGGGGGAGAGGAGCGCACGATCGGTGAAGCGCCGGGCATTGATGACCCGCCCGGGATTTTCCGCCGCGGGGAGCCGCTCATTGACGGTAAAGAAGCCCAGCGAAAGATCGGGGAAGATCAGCTGCTCCAGCCGTTCATAAGGGGCCAGCGGACTGTATCCGCAGAGCATCCGCTGCGACTGCCGGATTCCTCTGCGGCGCAATGCCGCCAGAAGATGGGCGGCAGAAGGCCCCGTTTCATCCTCCAGCAGGACGACCTGCTCAAGTGATGCCATCGCATCGGCCACCGGACCGCAGGCGCCGTCCCCCGTAGACAACAGGCAGACCGTCTCCTCCGGCTGGATTCGGCGCCGGGCCAATTGCTGTGCGGCGATCCGGTCGGCCTGCCGCTCAATCTTGTCGAAATCGATCGCCTCTCCCGCCATTCGGAAGCGATCCTCCCGCAGCGCAGCACAGGCGGCAAAATAGCGTCTGGCCTGCTCCAGAAGCCGATCGCGCCGCTGCGGTACCGCAATCAGTTCGTCGCGCATCGCCGCCAGCGTTTCTTCCTCCCAGCAATCCCCGATCCAGACGACCCGCTCGACCACCCCGGGATACTGCGGCTCGATCGGGCGGGGGCCCGCTGAATCCACAACCGAAACCCCGTCCCAGAGCGCCGCTTCCAGCAGCGAGGGAATCAGGGGATCCAACACCCGGCTGACCCTCCGGCCGTTTTCCTCGGCGGCGTCGGCAATCCGGGCGATCAGCGCCGACCGCTTGGCACGGGTTCCTCCCTTGATCAGCCAGACCTCGGAAAACTGCATTGGATCGGTCAGAAGGGGCAGACGGGACACAAAGCCTAACGGTGTCAACGAACTGAGAAAGAAACGCGGCGGGTACTGGTTCATCACCGAAACCTCCTCATACAATCTGTTTCATGTTATTCCGCCGCGGGGCGAAATGTCACAAAACACGCAGATTGAGGAGGAAATCACCCGTTATAACAGCACTTCTTTCAAACGGGGGTAGGCATCCAGCGCATTTTCAAAGAAAAAGCGTTCCCAGTGGGAAGGCGGCACACAGGATCCCAGCAGCGCAATGTAATGTTCCAGACTGACCAGCGGCCAGTCGCTGCCGTACATCAGCCGGTCCCACTTGTCCGCATAGGCCATCCAGCCACTCAACGCCGAGACATAGTAGGCATAGCGGCTGCGGAAATCCGTAACCGACGGCCGTCCCACCACCAGGCCGGACAAATCTGCATAGACGTTGGGATTCTTTGCTACCAGCTCCGCCGCGTCGGCCATCCAGGGACTTCCGAAGTGGCAGATTACCAGCCGCAGGTCAGGGTACTGCACCGCAACCTCATCGATCGCCAGCGGATGGGCAAACCGCAGCCGCCCGGTGGTACTGGCGGTATCCCCGGTGTGAAACGCCACCGTCAGATCCAGCTCGCGCGCCATCTCATAGACCGGGCGGTAAATCGGATCGTAGGCATAGTAGGGCTGATAGCCCAGATAGATCTTGAAGCCTACGCATTGAGGACAGGCAGCTACCCTGCGATAGTCAGCGAGGGTTCTCTCCAGGCGGTCAGGACGCAGTCCCTCGGGAGAAACCCCGATGCAGAAGCAGCACTGGGCAGGATACTGATAGTGTTCCGGATCCGGAAGGCCGCTGAGATTAAACAAACCCGCACGGCAGGGATCCTCTCCGAGCCGGCCGGTCCCCATGACCACACAGCCGGCAATGTCCAGCCGGTCGAATTCCCGCATCAGGGCTTTGAGGTCGTTGGGGGGACCGCCCGCCTCCCCCAGCTGGTCAAAATGCTCGTTTTTGTTGAGATGCAGATGTGCATCGATGATTTTCATACCGAAATCCCCCCGTTTCTTTGTACAACACCTACAGAATAGCACGGGATTTTCAGAAAAGAAAGTCCTGAAATCTTTTGACAGCCAATGTGAAGTGTTGTAGAATAAAAATAGACAAATTTTCTGAAATCCCATTGGGAAAGGTGGTCATATCATGGCAAAGGTCTATGAACCCGGCCTGCGTCTTCGCAGTCTGGTCATCTTCCGCAACCTGTTACAGGACCCGGTTATCTCAGCCCTGCAGGAGCTGTTTGACGAGCGCGGCGACATCCCGACCCGCGTACGCCGCTATGCCAATTTTGCCGCGGCGCTCTATGAGCACGGTGACAACCTGTCGGACTACATCCTTTCCATCACCCTGTGCGATGAAAATCCTGTGATGGTAGCTCTGGCCCTCAACCGCCCCATACCGCCCTGTTTTGAAGAGGCATTCCGTCAGGAGCTCAAGCTGCTCGAACAGATCAGCCGCATCACCAGCGACGAAATGAAGGATCTGGTCGGCTATAAGGGTTTTCTGCCTTCTTACAACATCGCTGAGCACGATTTCCGCAAATGCTACGGCGATCGCCTGGTCGAGATCTCCCGCTACGGCTACGGAATCTTTGTCCGCTACCGGATGTTCCTGCTTGAAAACCAGCAGCTGGTTCCCGTCCAGAACCCCGATCCGATCACGCTTGCCTTCCTGCCCGGCTATGAGAGCCAGCGCAAGCAGGTCTATGACAACACCCTCGCTCTGATTGAGGGGCGCCCTGCCGCCAATGTCCTGCTCTACGGGGACAGCGGCACCGGCAAATCCTCCACCGTCAAGGCGGTTGTCAACGAGTTGTATGACAAGGGGCTTCGTCTGATCGAGCTCAAAAAGAGCCAGATCGTGGAAATCCCCTCCCTTCTCGACCGCCTGAGCACCAACCCCCTTCACTTTATCCTGTTTATTGACGATCTTTCCTTCACCCGCGATGACGACACCTACGCCACCCTCAAGGCGGTGCTCGAGGGATCGGTCTCCTCCAAGACCAGCAACGTGGCGATCTATGCTACCAGCAACCGCCGTCATCTGATTAAAGAGAGCTTCGCCGACAGGGAGGGGGACGATATCCACTACAACGACACGATCGCCGAACTGACCAGCCTCTCCGACCGGTTTGGGCTGACCGTCACCTTCGAGAAGCCGAACAAAGAAACCTTTATCGATATCGTCGCACAGCTTGCTGACCTGCACCAGATTGATATGCCGCGTGAAGAGTTGTTTGCCAAGGCGGAAGCCTTTGCGCTGCACCGTTCGGGCCGCTCGCCCCGGGTCGCCAAGCAGTTCATCGAATCGCTGCTCGCTGGCCGCTGATTTTTTTGCAGGCAGGGGTTGACATCGTCTTTCACCCGGCCTATAATAGGGACATAATTGAAACAGACCACAAATGCGACGATGGGAATAGTACCCGCGCAGCGGCGTCTGCAGAGAGCTGTCGGTTGGTGCGAGACAGTGATGCGTCCGCGGTGAAGATCATCCCTGAGCAGGTGACCCAACGGAATGCTGGCATTCCTAGTAGGCTCACACGGTTGACGCCCGTTATTCGCGTTCGACATTCGGCCAGAGTGGCCCGATGTTCGGCTGAGGGGCCGCCTTTCGGCGGCAACAGGAGTGGTACCGCAGAGCGCAGTTGATGCCTTTGTCTCTTGAAAATCAGGAGACGAAGGCATTTTTTGTTGGTCTGGAAAAGAAAAGGGGAGTTTTTGATGGAAAAGAACAAGAATCTGTTTCTGATGAGCCTGCTGGTTACCGATGCTGCCGACGCCCTTTCCCGATTCTGTGGAGTGCTGGGCCGCTGGGGCTGCCCCCTTGAGTCGATGCACCTGACCGCCGATCGTTCAGGTCTGCAGCGGCTGACCGTCATCGTCGGCGGTGACGCGCACCGCGTCGACCGGATTGTCCAGCAGACCGCCCGCCTGTGCACTGTCCGTTCGGTCTCTCTGCTTTCTGCCCGTCCCCTCTCTTCGGATGAGACGCTTCACCTTTCACTGCAGGCCGATTCCCTCTCCCATGCTGCCGCCAGCCGCCTGTGCGCCAGCCACGGCGCCATGATCTGCGGTCGGACCGAGGATGCCCTTCTCATCGAGATGACCGGAGATCCCGCTTCGCTCGCGCTCTTCCTGGATGCGGCCGCCCCCTATGGCATTGTGGGCGCCAGCGTCAGCAACGTGTCCACCTTCCCGGTCGAAGAGATGCTTCGTGCCGCTTTTTGATGTGCCTTGACGGCGGTGCTCCTTTCGCTGTAAAATGAGGAGAAATCCCGGTTACTCTGCATAGCCGTTCATCGAAAGGAGCCCGTCGATGCGCCTCATTGCCGTTTCTGATACCCATCGAAATTTTGACCCCCTCTATCGCCTGGTTCTCGCCGAGCAGCGAAAAACCGATCTGTTCATCCATCTCGGCGACGGCGAACAGGAGGCGGATGATCTACGCAGCGTCTTTCCTCATCTGCCGCTGCTGACCGTCCGGGGCAACTGTGACCTTTTTTCCGACGCGCCGGACCATCGGATCTTTGAGGAGGACGGCGTTCGGCTGCTCGCCTGTCACGGGCACACCTTCTCGGTACGTTCAGGGCTGGATGGATTGCGCGCCTTCGCCCGCGCCAACGGCGTCAAGGTCGCTTTGTTTGGCCATACGCATCGGCGCTGCTGCCTCAACGAGGGAACCCTGACCCTGATGAATCCCGGCAGCCTGTGTGAGCCGCGCGACGGCATCCGCAACAGCTACGGGGTCATCGAACTGGTCAACGGACAGGTCTTCTGCCACCTTGAACAGCTCGCCGATCCCTGAAATTTTCCGATGTTGGGCATTTTCGGTGCAAAAAGGTGGATTTTGTTGCATTTCTTCTGCTTTTCTTCCCCGCTCGCCGTTTGACAGCGCCGGGCCGTCCGAGTAAGATAGAGCCAAAATTAAACAGTATCTTCGGGGCAGGGTGAAATTCCCGATCGGTGGTACAGCCCACGAGCCGAAAGGCAGATCCGGTGTGACTCCGGAGCCGACAGTGAAAGTCTGGATGATAAGAAGATGTAATTGCCTGCATGGAATGGAATGTGGGCGTGCGCGTATTTGTATTGCTCCGAAATGGGTTCCATTTCGGAGTTTTTTCTGCCGCGCCGCCCCGTCGAGCCGGCTGTTTTGGGGAAGCCTCGGTTTCCCCGCGCTACCTTAACCTTTAGCATTGCCCCGGATTATCATCCGGGGTATTTTTTTGTTCCGGGAGGTTTTACGATGGAAGAAGAATTCTGGATGCAACAGGCGCTTGCACTGGCCACACGGGGAGCGGGACGGGTCAGCCCCAACCCGCTGGTCGGCGCTGTACTGGTGCGAAACGGGGGGATCATCGGGCAGGGATGGCACGAACAGTGCGGCGGACCGCATGCCGAACGCAATGCCATCCGCTCCTGCTCCGGTTCTCCCGCCGGTGCAACCCTTTATGTCAACCTGGAACCCTGCTGTCACCACGGCAGGACACCCCCCTGCACCGACGCGATCCTTGAAGCCGGAATCACGCGGGTAGTGGTTGGATCATCCGATCCAAACCCGCTGGTGGCCGGCAGAGGAATCGAGCTGCTGCGACAGGCGGGGGTCAGGGTGGACACCGGGCTGCTGCAAACTGAATGCGATATCCTCAACGCCCCGTTTTTTCACTACATCCGTACCCATACGCCTTTTGTTGTCCTGAAGTATGCAATGACCCTCGACGGAAAACTCGCCACCCGTACCGGTGCATCCCGCTGGATCACCGGAGAGGAGGCCCGGCGCCAGGTCCACCGCGACCGCAACCGCTATACTGCGATCATGGTCGGCGCCGGAACTGTCCTGGCCGATGATCCGCTGCTGACCTGCCGGATCGACGGCGGCCGCAATCCGATTCGAATCCTCTGCGACGGTAGCCTTCGAATTCCAACCGGCAGCCAGGTCATCTCCACCGCCGCCGAGGTCCGCACTCTGATCGCCACCTGTGTCACCGAGGAAAGCCGCCTTGCGCCCTACCGGAAGGCCGGCTGCGAAATTCTGCCGGTCGAGCGGGATTCAAACGGTCACCTTTCCCTGCCGGCGCTGATGCAGGCGCTTGGGCAGCGGGAAATCGACAGCATCCTGCTCGAAGGCGGCGCAGCGCTCCAGGGAGCGATGCTCGACGCCGGTCTGGTCCATCGGGTGCAGTGCTATCTGGCCCCCTGTCTGTTTGGGGGGAAGGACGCGCCCTCTCCCGTCGGCGGAAAAGGGGTGGCGCTTCCCACACAGGCGCTCCGGCTGCAGCACAGACGGTTTTCCTCCTTTGGGGAGGATCTGCTGATTGAAGGGGAGGTAAGCAGTGATGTTCACCGGGATCATTGAGGAAACAGGGAAGCTGCTCGGGCTGCGCCCGGCCCCGGGCGGAGGCGGCAAGCTCTCGATCCGATGCCGCACCGTTCTGGACGGCACAAGGGCCGGGGACAGCATCGCAGTCAACGGGGTTTGCCTGACCGTTACCGGGCTGGATGCAGCGGGCTTCACCGCCGATGTCATGCCCGAATCGCTGCGCTGCTCGACGCTGGGGCTGCTCTCCCCCGGCAGTCGGGTGAATCTGGAGCGTGCGATGCCGGCAAACGGCCGGTTTGGCGGCCATATTGTAACCGGCCACATCGACGGCCGGGCGGCCATTCGATCCATACGCCGGGAGGGAAACGCCCTCTGGTGCGAGCTTAGCTGTGACCGGGAGCTGCTGCAGCTCATCGCCCGCAAAGGCTCGGTCGCCCTCGACGGCATCAGTCTGACCGTTTCGGACGTCGGCAAGGACGGCTTTGCGGTATCGGTCATCCCGCACACCGTCGCGGTGACCCGGCTTTCCGATCTGCGGGCGGGGGATTTGGTTAATCTGGAAATTGACTGTATGGCCCGGTATGCCCAGCGGCTGCTCGGCCTTGAAGCCCATTCGGCACAGCCGGGCGGCATCACCGCCGAGTCGTTGGCCGCAATGGGATTTTAGGAGGAATCAACCATGTACAACACCATCGAAGAAGCTCTCGACGCGCTGCGCGCCGGGGAAATGATTCTGGTCACCGACGACCCCGACCGGGAGAACGAAGGGGATCTGATCTGCTGTGCCGCCTTTGCCGACACCCAGCGGGTCAATTTCATGGCGGCGCATGCCCGGGGACTGATCTGCATGCCGGTCAGTGAGGAGATCTGCCGACGCCTCGACCTGCCACAGATGGTACCGGAAAACACCGACAACCATCAAACCGCCTTTACCGTCTCGATCGACCATGTCTCGACCACCACCGGTATCTCAGCCGAAGAGCGCAGCATCACCGCGATGCGGTGTGCGGCGCCCGACGCCCGGCCGGAAGAGTTTCGCCGGCCGGGGCATCTGTTTCCGCTGCTTGCCCGAAAGAACGGCGTACTGCAGCGTCCCGGCCACACCGAAGCCACCGTTGATCTTCTGCGGCTGGCCGGTCTTCCCGAATGCGGACTCTGCTGCGAGATCATGCGGGAGGATGGAACGATGATGCGAAGCGGGGAGCTGTCCGACTTTGCGAAGCGCTGGAACCTGCGTTTTATTACCATCCGGGATCTCCAGGAATACCGCAAGCGTCATGACCAGCTGGTCGAACGAGTTGCTGACGCCGCCCTTCCCACCCGATATGGCAACTTCCGCGCGATCGGATTTATCAACCGCCTCAACGGCGAACACCATGTCGCACTGGTCAAGGGAGAAATCGGGGACGGAAAGAATCTGCTCTGCCGGGTCCACTCCGAGTGCCTGACCGGGGACGCCTTCGGTTCGCTGCGCTGCGACTGCGGGGAACAGCTTGCCGCCGCCATGATGCAGATCGAGAAGGAAGGCCGCGGCATTCTGCTCTATCTGCGGCAGGAGGGACGCGGGATCGGCCTGATCAACAAGCTGCGCGCCTATGAACTTCAGGACCGGGGGATGGACACGCTGGAGGCCAACCTTGCCCTCGGCTTCGGCGGAGATGAGCGGGAGTATTACATCGGCGCACAGATTCTGCGCGACCTCGGCGCCCGGACACTGCGGCTGTTGACCAATAATCCCCAGAAGGTCTACGACCTCTCCCATTTCGGGATGGAGATCGTCGAGCGGCTTCCCATCGAGATGCCCGCCACCCGTCAGAATCTCTTCTACCTGCAGACCAAACAACAAAAAATGGGACATCTGCTGCACTATGTACCGCAGAATCCCCAAACCAAAGGAGCGATGTAACGATGAGACAGCTGGAAGGAAACCTGACAACACAACCCATTCGGATCGGAATCGTGGTATCCCGGTTCAACGAATTCATCACCTCCCGCCTGCTGGGAGGCGCGCTCGACGGCCTGCGCCGCCACGGCACGCCGGATGACAGCATCGATGTCGCATGGGTACCCGGCGCATTTGAAATTCCGCTGGCCGCCCAGCGTCTTGCCAAAAGCGGCCGCTATGATGCAGTCATCTGCCTGGGAGCGGTCATCCGGGGCAGCACCTCGCACTATGACTATGTCTGCAGCGAGGTCTCCAAGGGGATCGCTGCCGTTTCACTGCAGTGCGACATCCCCGTTCTTTTTGGGGTGCTGACCTGCGATACATTGGAACAGGCCATTGAGCGCGCGGGCAGCAAGGCCGGAAACAAGGGCTTTGAATGCGCCGAGGGGGCAATCGAAATGGTCGGACTGCTGCGGCAGATCGACGAATTGCCCCAATAACCTTCTCTGCTGTAAAAAACCGCCCGGGTTTTAAAGTCCGGGCGGTTTCGCTTACGGTTGCTTTTCCTTCGCTTGCGGGGGGATTTGGGAGAGATAATCGGTGGTTTCCACCGGCAGCTCCTTTCTGCGGAGCCGTGCGACAACCAATTCCTTCAGCAGCGCATAAATCACCCCGAAGGCCGGCACTCCGATAAACATCCCGACCGGTCCAAACACCCCGCCGAACAGCAGGATGGCAAAGACCACCCAAAAGGCGGACAGTCCGGTCGAATCCCCCAGAATCATCGGTCCGATGATATTGCCGTCGATCTGCTGAAGCACCAGGATAAACACCAGGAAAATCGCCCCCTGGACCGGCGAGACGAAAGCGATGAGTAAAAAGCCGGGTACTGCCCCGATGAACGGGCCAAAATAAGGCAGCACATTGGTGACCCCGACAATGAAGCTGACCAGGATGACGTTGGGCATCCCCATCACCGACAGCCCGATGAAACAGAGGATCCCAATGATGATCGAATCGATGATCTTCCCGGTGATAAACCGGCCAAACATCATGTGGGTCGTGGCAGCCACCGAACTCAGCCGCTGAACCTGGTGGGGCGAAAGAAATGCACAGACCGTTTTCCGCACCTGCGCCATAAAGGTCTCCTTGGCCAGCAGCAGATAGATCGAAACGATGATCGCAACACAGGCCGAGATCACCCCAGAGCCGAACTGCCATGCCAGGCTGAAGACCCGGGGAACCCCTGCAGAAAGCCAGGAGAAGAGTTTGCGTACCCCTTCCTCCAACGAATGGGAGAGCTGATCGATATAGGTGGAAGGGATCAAGCCCTCCGGAATATTTTCAAGCAGCTCATTGAGCAGATTGTTTGCCGCAGACGCATAGGACTGCAGCTGGCCGGCCAGTGTGGTTGCATTGCTGGCTACCTGCGGCAGGATGATAATCAAAAAGGAGATCAACACCGCAAGGGTAATGAGATAGGTCAACAGCACCGTCACAGCCCGTTTGGCACGACGCCCCATCCGGCGGCTGAAAGAGATTTTTTCCAGAAGCCCCTCGAACCAAACCATGATGGGATTGAGCAGATAAGCCAGCACAAAGCCATAAACAATCGGCTTAATCGGCCGTATCACCTTCATCGCTCCACCCCACACGGTGGAAAAATTGGTCAGCACCCAATAAAAGGTGATGGCCGCAGCCAGCACCGAAAAGGCATAAACCGATATGGTGTGATAACGCTGGTTGCGTTCAATCTTCACTGGTGTCTCCTCCCCCTGCCCACCCGGGCCAGACCGTTCTGCATTGTTATCGTACGTTACATGGGAAAACCCGGACCCGCATCCCTCATCAGGAGAGAAGCATATCCCACTCCTGATAACAGGCTTCCAACTGCTGTTCCTGGCTGCTCAACTGATCGGTCAGCTCGGTCAGCCGTTCGAAATCGCTGCCGATCTGCGGATCGGACAGAGCCTGCTGGGTCGCCTGCACCGCAGCCTCCAGCCGGGCAATCTCCTCCTCCAGCTGAGCGATCCGCCGCTTCTGCTCCACCTCAGCGCGGCGCTGCGCTTTGGACCGGTAGTAATCCTTCGCCGCAGCACTTTCTCCCGCCGGTGCGCGCGGTGCAGGTGTCTGCTTCTGCTCCCGTTCCCGCTCTTCCCGCAGGGCCAGCTGCCGCTGCATCTCCTCAAAGGCTCCGTCAAAGCTCTCGGCCTGTTGGTTGGCCAGCCGCAGGATACGGGTGGGCAGGCGGGAGAGAAGATACCGGTCGTGGCTGACAATGATCATCGTCCCGTCGTAGGCGAGCAGCGCCTTCTCCAGCGCCTCCTTTGCCGGAATATCAAGATGGTTGGTCGGTTCGTCCATCACCAGGACGTTGCCCTGTTCCATCATCAAAAACGCCAGCTTAATCCGTGCCCGCTCTCCGCCCGAGAGAACGCCGATCTTTTTAAACGCCTCCTCCCCTGTCAGCTGCAGGCCGCCGAGCAGGGTGCGAAGGCCATGCTCGGTCGAGGAGGGGAACCGGTCCCACAGCTCCATCAGGGCGGTCTTATCAGGATGCAGATCGGAAGAGTCCTGCTCGAAGACCGACAGCCGCACATTTCGGCCCCATTCGATCGTACCGCACCGGTGAGGCATCCGGCCGGTCAGCGTTTTGAGCAGGGTGGATTTGCCCGCGCCGTTCTCCCCGATGATCGCAAGCCGCTCCCCCCGCCGGACGTGAAGGGATAGATCCTTGAGCAGCAGACGGTAACCCTCCCCTTCTCCGACCTCGAGCGAAAGCCCCTGCACATCCAGGATGTCCTGCACCGGGCGCAGCTTCGCGGTGAAGGAAAATTTCGGCGGTTTGGGCGGTACAAACGGCTTTTCCACCTCGCCGAGGTGCTCAATCATCCGCAGGCGGCTCTTGGCGCTCGAGGCGGTTGTCGCCCGCACAATATTGCGGTCGTGGTAGTCCTGAAGCCGGGCCACCTCCTGAAGATAACGCTCGTACTCCTTCTCCATCCGCTCGAGGCGCTCCTGCCGCAGATCGAGATACCGCCCGTAGGGGGCGGGATAGATCACCAGCGAAAGGTTCTCAATCTCCCAGGTCTGGGTGGTCACCCGGTCGAGAAAATACCGGTCGTGGCTGACGGTGAGGATCGCGCCCCTGTATTCCTTGAGGTACTCCTCAAGCCAGCCCAGCATCCGGAAATCGAGGTGGTTGGTCGCCTCGTCAAGGATCAGCAGTGCAGGCTGCTCAACCAACAGTTTGGCGAGCATCAGACGGGTTCGTTCGCCGCCCGACAACTTCTCCACTTCGGTTTCCCGATCGAAGCCCCCGAAGCCCATTCCATTAAGCACTGTATTGATCTTGATCTGCGCCGAATAACCGTCGAGACTGGCATACCGTTCCTCCAGGGCCTGGTATTCCCGCTCGAGGGAGCGGTATGCCTCGCTGTGGTGGTCGGACAGCGCCGCCATCTGGTCGGCCGTTTCGAGCATCTGCCGCTCGGTATCAAAAACCGGGCCGAGCGCCCGGCGCATTTCACTTTCGATCGTACCGTCGGGGAGCAGTCCGCCGTTCTGCCGCAGATAGCCGATCTTCAGGTCGGCAGCGCGCCGGATCTCCCCTTCATCTGGCTCGTCGAGCCCCGCAATCAGGTTGAGAAGGGTGGTCTTGCCCGCCCCGTTGGGTCCGATCAGGGCGATACGGTCGTGGTCCTCAATCTTTGCGGTGATCTGTTCAAAAATGCGCTCGGTTCCAAAACTTTTCCCGAGGCCATCGATTGTCAGCAGCATGAAAATCCCCTTGTCCTATATCCATCCGCCGGCATGGGGCCCAGCCGCAGGCCGGCGGCACTTTTCTGTTTATTATATCACAGATGAGCTTTCGCGGGAAGAGAGGCGGGAACTTTCCCCTTTTGGCGGGGGCGCGCTTTACTTTTTTCGATGGAAGCGGTACTATTAAAAAATGGGGGGATTTTGGATGGAAAATTTCCTGTTCACCGTTAATGCAGTCCTGCCGCTTTTTGTTCTGATGGGGGTCGGATGCCTCTGCCGCCGCCAGGGACTCATCGAGGAGAAACATATCCACTTTATCAATCGGCTCTCGTTTCGGGTGCTCTTTCCCTGCACCGCCTTTGTCTCGGCCTATTCGTCGGTCCTGAGCATCGAGGCCATGCGGCTGATCGGCTATTCGCTGGCCGTCTATGTCGCGAGCTTTTTCCTGCTCTATGCGATCATTCCCCATTTTGTCAAGGACCGGCAGCAGGCCTGTGTCGTCATCCACGCCTCATTCCGATCCAACATTGTCCTCTTTGGGGTCAGCATGGCCTATAACCTCTTCGGCGAGACGGGGGCGGGTCCTGCCGTCCTGACCGTCGCCACGATGGTCCCATTCGGCAACACCCTGAGCGTCCTGCTGCTCAAGCTCTACAGCGGTGAAAAGGGGGATCCCATCCGCCCACTGGATATCGCCCGCTCGGTCGTCACCCATCCGCTGATTATCGGTGCGGTACTCGGCATCTGCCTTTCGATGCTGCATTTGACCCTGCCGCCGGTGATTCTGGAACCGATCCGTGATCTGGCCGGCTCCTCTTCTCCCATTGCAATGCTCGCTCTCGGGGCCCGGCTGAATTTCCACAGCGCCGCTGCCCACCGCAATCTGATCGCCGCCGCCTGCTCGGTCAAGCTGGTGCTGCTCCCGCTGGCCGCTCTCGGCATCGGGTGGATGCTGGGATTCCGGCAGTATGACCTGGGCGCTATTCTGATTGATTTTGCGATGCCGGCTGCCGCCACCGTCGCCATCATGGCCGACAGCGAGGGAGGCGATGCCGCTCTTGCCGGCGAGATTGTTGTCTTTTCCACTGCCTTTTCCTGCTTCACCCTCTTCGCCTGGGTGTTTTTCATGAAATCTGCCGGTCTCTTCTGAGCGTCCGGCCTGACCGCCAACAGGAGGAACCATGCTGCAGAAAAACCAGACCGTTGAACTGCTGATCGAGGATGTTGCCAACGATGCGAGCGGCGTCGGCCGCTGGGAAGGAACTGCCGTCTTTGTCCCCCATACCGCAGTGGGGGACCGAATCATTGCCCGTATCGTCAAAGTCACCCCGCGGCTCGCCTACGGCATTGTGGAGCAGTTGCTCCAGCCCGGCCCCGGCCGGTCGGACGATCCTCTTTCGGGCTGTCCCATCGCCCGGCGCTGCGGCAGCTGCTCGCTGCGCCACCTCACCTATGAGGAGGAATTGCGAATCAAAGGGCGCTGGGTCAGGGAAAACCTGCGCCGGATCGGCGGTATCGACCTGCCTGTGCCGGACTGCCTCCCCTCCCCTGAGTGGCAGCGCTACCGCAATAAAGCGATCTACCCGATCCGGATGCAGAACGGCACACCGGTCCTTGGATTTTATGCCAAGCGTTCCCACCGGGTTGAGCCGGTAGCGGATTGTCTGCTGCATCCCGCTGTCTTCTCCGATCTCTGCAAGGCTGTTTCCGGCTGGATCCGGGAGTACCGTATCCCGGTTTACGATGAGGAGACCCATCGCGGACTGATCCGCTCCCTCTATCTGCGGCAGGCGGCCGCCACCGGGGAGCTCATGGTCTGCCTCATTGCCAACGGCCGCCATCTTCCCGCCGTTGAACCGCTTCTCGATGCGGTGCGCGGCATCTCACCCCAGGTCGTATCGATCATCCTCAACGTCAACACCGAGCGCACCAACGTGCTGCTCGGCAAGGAATGCCGCACCCTTTGGGGCAAGGACACGATGACCGATCGGCTCTGCGGACTGCTATTTGATCTTTCCCCTCTCTCCTTCTACCAGGTCAACCGGGCGGGAGCGGAACAGCTGTATGCCGTAGCCGCCCGCTTTGCCGCACTGACCGGCGAGGAAACGCTGCTGGATCTCTACTGTGGCGCAGGCACCATAGGGCTGTCGATGGCGAGGCAGGTCAGGCAGTTGATCGGGGTCGAAATCGTGCCCGAAGCAGTCGAAAATGCCCGGGCCAACGCACAGAGAAACCGGATTGAAAATGCCCGTTTCCTCTGCGGCGATGCCGCCCGGGCCGCACTGACCCTTGAGATGGAGGGAATTGTCCCTGATGTCGTCGTTGTGGATCCGCCCCGCAAAGGCTGCGCCCCGGGACTGATTGAAACCATCGCGCGGATGAACCCCTCCCGGGTAGTGATGGTCTCCTGTGACAGCGCAACTGCCGCACGGGATGCCGCCCTCTTTTCGGCAGCGGGCTACCGTCCCGCTCGGGTTCAGCCGGTGGATATGTTTCCCCGAACG
>CASEBP010000054.1 GCA_949285275.1 uncultured Oscillospiraceae bacterium
GCACCAAGGATGTGACGCGCCGCGAGCTGTATATCGTGGAGGGTGATTCCGCGCTCGGTTCGGTCAAGCAGGGGCGCGACAGCGAGTTTCAGGCGATCATGCCGGTGCGCGGCAAGATCCTGAACTGCCTGAAGGCCGATTACGACAAGATCTTCAAAAACGAGATCATCACCGACGTCATCAAGGTGCTCGGCTGCGGTGTGGAGGTCAAATCCCGCGCCAACAAGGAGCTGTCCTCCTTTGACCTGGACAACCTGCGCTGGAACAAGGTGGTGATCTGCACCGACGCCGACGTCGACGGGTTCCAGATCCGGACCCTGATCCTGACGATGCTCTACCGGCTGACCCCGCAGCTGATCGAAAAGGGATATGTGTATATTGCGGAGTCGCCGCTGTATGAGATCACGGCGAAGGACCGCACCTGGTTTGTCTATTCCGACGCCGAAAAGAACCGGGTGCTCGCGCAGCTCGAGGGGAAGAAGGTCCAGATCCAGCGTTCCAAGGGCCTGGGTGAGAATGATCCGGATATGATGTGGCTGACTACGATGAACCCCGAGACCCGGCGCCTGATCCAGATTACCCCTGAGGAGGCGCAGGCGACCGCACAGGTCTTCGATCTGCTGCTCGGGGACAACCTGTCGGGCCGCAAGGACTATATCGCCGAAAACGGCGGGCTCTATCTCGACGAGCTCGACCTGGCGTAGGAGGACGGAAGATGGCAAAGAAAAAGGAAGAAACCAAAAAGCGGCCGTCCACCTCTAACGCTTCGATCGAGGATGCCGGAGTCGTGCGGCCGCAGCCGATCACCGAAACACTGATTCACAACTATATGCCCTATGCGATGAGCGTCATCGTTTCCCGGGCGATCCCCGAAATCGACGGCTTCAAGCCGTCACACCGCAAAATCCTCTATACGATGTACCGGATGGGGCTGCTGACCGGCGGACGGGTCAAATCGGCCAACGCTGTCGGTGAGGTGATGAAGCTGCATCCCCACGGCGATCAGGCGATCTATGAGACGATGGTGCGCCTTGCCAAAGGAAACGAATCGCTGCTGCACCCCTATGTCGACTCAAAGGGCAACTTCGGCAAGGCCTATTCGCGGGACATGGCGTTTGCCGCCCCCCGCTATACCGAGGTCAAGCTGACCCCGATCTGCCAGGAGCTGTTTGCCGATCTCGACCGCGACGCCGTCGACATGGTGGACAGCTACGACGGCAAGATGAAGGAGCCGACCCTGCTGCCGGTGAGCTTCCCGTCGATTTTGGTCAATTCCAATGTCGGCATCGCGGTGGGAATGGCCAGCTCGATCTGTCCGTTCAATCTGGCGGAGGTGTGCGAAACGGCAATCGCTCTGATCCGGGATCCCGATCATCCGGTCGAATCCAGCCTCAAAGGGCCGGACTTTCCCACCGGAGGGATCGTTCTCTACGATCCGGCCGAGACGGCGAAGATCTATGAGACCGGGCGGGGCTCCTTCCGGGTTCGCAGCAGGTATCGCTACGATAAAGGGCCCAACTGTATCGAAATCACCGAAATTCCCCCCACCACGACGGTGGAGGCGATTATCGACAAGCTTGTCGAGCTGGTCAAAGGCGGCAAGATCCGCGAGATTGCCGATGTGCGGGACGAGACCGACCTCAACGGCCTCAAGCTGACGATTGACTGCAAGCGGGGGACTGACCCCGACGCGCTGATGAAAAAGCTGTTCCGCCTGACCCCGCTGGAGGACAGCTTCTCCTGCAACTTTAACGTCCTGATTGGGCTGACCCCGCGGGTGATGGGGATCCGTGAGCTGCTCGGCGAGTGGACGGCCTTCCGGCTCGAATGCGTGCGGCGGCGGATCCATTTCGAGATGACCCGCAAGGAGGAAAAACTGCATCTGCTCAAGGGACTGTCCCGTATCCTGCTCGATATCGACAAAGCGATCCGTATCGTGCGGGAAACCGAGGAGGAGCGGGAGGTGGTTCCGAACCTGATGATCGGGTTCGGAATTGACGAGCTGCAGGCGGAGTTCGTCGCTGAAATCCGGCTGCGCCAGCTTAACCGGGAATATATCCTCAAACGGACGGAGGAGATCGCCGAGCTGGAAGCGGGCATCGCCGAGATGAAGGAGACCCTTGCCTCCCGCAGCCGGCTGCTTGGCGTGATTGTCTCGGAACTCAAGACGGTCGCCAAAAAGTATGGCCAGCCCCGCAAAAGCGAGATTCTCTATCAGTTTGAGGAGGAGGAAGAACCGGTCGAACAGGAGGCCCCCGACTATCCGGTGCATCTCTTCTTCACCCGGGAGGGATACTTTAAGAAGATTACGCCGCAGTCCTGGCGGATGTCGGGCGAGCATAAGCTCAAGGAAGGGGACGAGGTGGTCGAAACCTTCGAGACGACCAACCGTGCCCAGCTGCTCTTCTTCAGCGACCGGGGACAGGTGTATAAGGCGCAGGCCAGCGACTTTGAGGATACCAAAGCCAGTGTGCTGGGAGACTTCATCCCGGCGAAGCTGGGCTTTGACGAGGGGGAGAACGCCGTCTATCTGGCGGTTACCACCGATTACAGCGGATATCTCTTTTTCGGCTTTGAAAACGGGAAGATCGCCAAGGTGGAGCTTTCCTCCTACCAGACCAAGACCCGCCGCCGCAAGCTGACCGGTGCTTACAGCATGCGGGATCCGCTGGTGGGCATCTTCTGCGCGCCGGGCGACTGTACGCTGTTGCTGACTGCCACCAACGGCAGGATGCTGCTGCTCGATACCGCCCGTATCGCTGCCAAGACGGTGCGGGATACCATCGGCGTTCAGGTGCTTGCCGTCAAGGGAAAGCATCATATGGCGTCGATGATTCCCTATCGGGAGGGGCGGCTTGCCAATCCGCACCGCTATACCCCGCGCAGCCTTCCGGCGGCTGGATACCAGCCGCAGCAGGAGGATCTGATGGAACAGATTACGCTGGAATGAAGGAGGCGGTTATATGACACAACGGGAAATGGTGCTTCAGCGGCTTGACGAGCTGGGAATTTCCTATGAACTCGACGAGCATCCCGCTGTTTTTACCATCGAGGAGATGAAGCGGCTTGGGATCGATCAAAAGGGCGAGGTCTGCAAGAACCTCTTTCTGCGCGACGCTAAGGGAAAACGGCATTTTCTGGTGACCGTTCCTGGCGAATGCCGGGTCGATCTCGCTGCACTGCAGCAACAGCTTGGTTCCACCCGGCTGAGCTTTGCGTCGGCCGAGCGCCTGTCGCGCTATCTGGGGCTGCACCAGGGGGAGGTTACCCCGCTGGGAATCCTCAATGACCAGGAGCGGGCGGTCGAGGTGGTCTTTGACCGCTGCCTCGAGCGGTATCCCCGCCTCGGAGTCCATCCCAATGACAACACCGCTACCGTCTGGCTGACTTTTTCAGAGATCCGCCGGGTGGTTGAGGCCAACGGCAACCGGATCACGATGGTCGACCTGCAGGAGAAGGAACCGGTATGATTTCTGTCGCTGAGATGGAACGGATGCTTTCCGGTCTGCTCGATGAGCTGCCCCAACCGCTGTTTGATGGACTCAACGGCGGTGTGCAGCTGCTGGAGGAGGAAAAGCCAGACCCGGATCTTCCCGGAATTTATATTCTGGGGGAATATGTGCAGGATTTCCTGGGAAATTCGATTCTGCTCTATTATGGGTCCTTTGCCCGGCTCTTTGCGGGGGAGTCCCGCCTGGTGATCCGCCAGGAGCTGAGAAAAACGCTGCGCCATGAATTCAGGCACCACGTCGAGGCGATGGCCGGAGCCGACGATCTCGATCAGGAGGATGCCCGGCAGATTGAGGCGTACCGCCGCGAAGAGCAGGCGCGCCAAAATCCGCAGCAGGCCGCCGCAGCAGCAAAAAAACAGGGCAGACGCGACGGTTGGCGCCTGCTGCAGCGGTTGAAGAAACGGGGATAAAATGAAAAGCCGCTTCGGACAAGGTCGCAGGACCGTGCCAAAACGGCTTTTTCATGGCACGGTCCCACTCAAGCCGGGGCAAA
>CASEBP010000055.1 GCA_949285275.1 uncultured Oscillospiraceae bacterium
CGCGCCGCCGATCGCGGTGCCGAAGGTGATGCCGGTCGTCGTCACGATCGGGATCAGCGCGTTGCGGAATGCGTGCTTGAGGATAACCACCTTCTCGCTCAGGCCCTTGGCCCGGGCGGTGCAGATGTAATCCTGGCGGATGACCTCGAGCATCGAAGAGCGGGTCATCCGGGTGACCGTCGCGGCCATGTGGGTACCGGCGGTCAGCGCAGGAAGGACCATGCTGAACGGCAGCGTATTGCCGCCGGAGGGGAACCATCCCAGCTTCAGCGAGAAGAGCAGGATCAGCAGCAGGCCCTCCCAGAAAACCGGCATCGACACGCCGACCAGCGCGACGATCATGCCGCAGTTATCCAGCAGGGAATACTGTTTGATTGCTGAGATGATGCCGATCGGCAGTGCGATCGCCACCCCCAGCACCATCGACCAGAAGGCCAGGCGCAGGGTATTGGGGAACTTTGCAAAGTACTCGGTGAATACGCTTGTATTGGTGTAGTAGGACTGTCCCATATCGCCGTGGAGCAGGTTCCACAGATAGCGGCCGTACTGAACGATCAGCGGGTCGTCCAGGCCCAGCTCATCGCGCATTTCGGCGAGGACCTCATCGCTGGCATCGCCCGCCTTGACGGTCGTGACGTCGCCCGGCGCCAGGCTGATGATGCAGAAAATGATAAACGACGCTCCGATGATGACCGGGATCAGCAGCAGGAGCCGTTTGATAATATACCGATACACGTCTTGCCTCCTTACCGGAAAGAGGGGCGGGAGTGCCGCCCCTCTCTCGAACTGACTCGCCTGTTATTTCGTGACGTACGCTCTGGAGTAATCGTGGAAGCCCAGCGGATCGAGCACAATGCCGGAGACGCTCTTCTGTGCGCCGACATTGAAGTTCTGGCCGTAGAGCGGGCACCACGGGCAATCCTCGACCAGCAGTTCCTGAATCTGCTTGAGCAGCTCGGCGCGCTTGGTGGCGTCCAGCTCGGTGAGAACCTGCTCATAGAGGGTGTCAAACTCGGGATTGTTATAGAACATCCGGTTGCCGGTACGGGCGCCGGTCTGCGAGTAGAAGAAGATCAGGCCGTTGTAGACGTCGGGGTTGGACGCCGTGAGGATATAGGTGTCATGCTCCCCTTCGGCGAGCGAAGCCATCAGCGCGGTCGACTCGAGCGAGTTGATGGTCAGATCGACGCCGATCTCCTTGAGGTTGGCCTGGATAACCTGGGACGCGAGCATCGTGTTGCTGTCGGTGCTCTTGACGTAGATGTTGGTGGCAAAGCCGTTGGGATAGCCGGCCTCTGCCAGCAGGGCCTTGGCCTTCTCGGGGTTGTACTCAAAGCCTTCCATTCCATCATAGTAGGCTTCCATTCCCATGCCGAGGACCGTCTTGGCGGCCTGGCCGTCGTTGTTGGTCGCGGCAATCGCCACCGAGTCGCGGTCGATTGCATAGTTCATCGCCTGACGGACTTTCAGATCGTTAAAGGGGGCCTTCTGGGTGTTGAAGCCCCAGTAGGTCACAACCATGCCAGGGATCTGGTAGAGGGAGAGGTTGGCATTGTCGCTGATCCGGGCGATATCGGTCGAAGGAATCGTCTCAGCGATGTCGATCTCCCCGGTCTCGAGGGCGATGATACGGGAGGTATCCTCGCTGATAACCCGGTAGGTGATGGTCTGGGCAACGCCGGGCTCACCCCAGTAATCGGGGTTCTTCTCGACGACCAGCTGCTCGCCCGCCGCCCACTCAACCAGACGGTAGGGGCCGGTGCCAACCGCCTCGGTGGCAATGCTGTCGCCCACCGCGTTGGCGTGCGCCTCAGGGATGATCGCGCCGCCGAACAGCACCTCGCTGAGCATATCGAGCAGCTTGGCGGACGGCTTCTTGGTCACGAAGGTGACGGTGTAATCGTCGTTGACGATGATTTCCTGAAGGTCATCGTACCGCGCGCTGTGCCGCGCCGTCGCAGCCGCCCGGTCGATGCTGAACTTGACGTCGCTGGCCTTCATCTCGGTGCCGTCGTGGAACTTGACCCCCTGGCGCAGCTTGAACTGCAGCTCGGTATCGGAGATCCACTCCCACTCGGTCGCCAGGCAGGGAACGATCTGCTGGTTCTCGTCCTTGACAATCAGCGTCTCAAAGAGCAGCGGCTGAAGGCGGATGCTCGCCGTCAGGGTGGAGTTGTGCGGATCCAGCGTATCGACATCCAGCTGTACGCCGATGGTCAGCTGATCCTGAGGGGTACCACCTTGTGCGGCCTGGCCGTCCGTCACAGCGGCCGACGAAACGGCAGCGGACGAAGCGGGCGCAGACGAACCGCACCCTGCGATCATCAGCAGCCCCAGCACAAGGCAGAGTACTTTGCCTACTCGATTTGCTTTCATGAATCTTTCCTCCTTTTTCATGGCTCCCATCGCCTCGGAAGCCGGTCGCCTCCATAAAAAGCAAGTTTCGTTCCACCTCATAGCGGCATAAAAAAAACCGCCCGAGCGGGCGGTTTTTTCTCCGATGCGCCGCCTGTTGACCGGGGGAAAGGCGCCGGTGGATTGTAAAAATTTCAGAGAATTGTAATTTTTACAATTCTTCCTCCTTCCAGCGGATGCCATACTCCTTGATTTTGTTGCGAAGCCCCTTGTCGCTGATCTGCAGCGCCTCAGCGGTCCGTCGGATGTTGCCTGCACAGCAGCGCAGCGTCTCCTCGATCGCCCGCTTCTCCACCTCCCACAGCGGCATTCCCGCCAGCGAACCGCCGTCGGAACGCGGGCTGCCGCCAAAGCCCGGATCGGAGATCTGGGCGGGAAGATCCTCGACCCCGATGACCGGACGGTCGCAGAAGACCATCGCATATTCGATTGCATTGGCCAGTTCCCGGACATTGCCGGGGTACTGATAGGCAATCATCCGTTTCTGCGCCTCGGGACTGATACCCTGAATCTCCTTTCCCATCTCCTTGTTGCCGCGTTTGATGAAATGAGAAATCAACAGCGGAATATCCTGCTTGCGCTCCCGCAGCGGCGGGATCTTCAGTTCGATGACCCCCAGCCGGTAAAACAGGTCCTGCCGGAAGCCTCCCGCCTCGACCAGCTCGCGGATGTTGCGGTTGGTAGCCGAAATGACCCGGACATCAACCGGAATCTTTTCGTTGGAACCAATCGGAGTGATCTCCTTCTGCTGCAATACCCGCAGCAGCTTGGCCTGAAGAGGCAGCGAGAGGTCCCCGATCTCATCGAGAAAAAGGGTCCCGTGGTTGGCGTACTCAAATTTTCCGCGCCGGCTCCCCACCGCGCCGGTGAAAGAGCCCTTGGCGTGACCGAACATCTCCTCCTCAAGCAGCCCTTCCGGAATCGCCGCACAGTTGACCTCGACAAACCGCTGGGAGCGCCGCTTGCCGTTGAAATGCAGCGCCCGCGCCACCAGTTCCTTGCCGGTGCCGCTCTCCCCGGTCACGATGACGCAGGAATCGACCTCCTTGAGCCGCTCGATCTGCTTATAGACGGTCTGCATCTGGGGGCTTCTCCCCACGATCTCCCCGAGCTGATAGCGGTTTTCCAGCTCGGTGCTCAGGTATTCCACCTGATCGACCAGACGCCGGTAAGCCGCCGCCTGCTCAAGCATGACAAACAGCTCATCAAGATCAAGCGGCTTGGTCAGGTAGCTGAACGCTCCCGCCCGCATCGCCTCGACCGAGGAATGGATGCTCCCGAAGGCGGTGATCATGATGACAACCAGGTTCGGATAGGCGCACTTGAATTCCCGCAGGACATCGATCCCGTTGTCCGCCCCGATGCACAGATCAAGCAAGCAGACATCAAACCGGTCCTGCTGCAGCAGCTGCCGTCCCTCCTCCACCGTTCCCGCCGTCTTCACATGATAGTGCGGGGAGAGCGCAAGGCTCAGGGAACGGCGAATCGCCGTTTCGTCATCAAGGATCAAAATGCGGTATGTCATGGCTGCCTCCTGAACCGGATCGTAAAGGTGGTGTACCGGTTTTTTTCACTCTGGATCTCCAGAATCCCATTGTTTTCATCGATCAGCTGTTTTGTTACAGCAAGTCCCATGCCGGTTCCAGACGGCTTGGTCGTATAAAATGGTTCGGTCGCCCGTCGGATCTCGTCGGGGGTCATCCCGATCCCGCTGTCGGTGATACTGATACAGGCCCACTCGCCCTCCCGGCGGGAGGAGATGGTCATCGGCCGCCGGCCGTTTTCCCCCGGGCCCTCCCGGGCCGTCTTCTGCCCGATCGCCTCAACCCCGTTGAGCATGATATTGATCAGAATCTGGCGGAACTGATTGGGATCGGCATAGACGGTCAGCCCCTCCTGCAGCTGCAGGACGAACTCGACCGCCCGGCTCTCCTTGAGGGTATTGAGCAGCAGCATACAGGCCTGCACCGTCTCCTCCACCAGCACGACCGACCGCTGTCCCCGCGGCGGGCGGGCATAATCGATCAGGCTCTCGACCAGGTGATTGATCCGATCGACCTCCTGCGGGACGATTTCGGCGAAGGACTCCTGAAACTCCTCATCCTCCCGCCGCCCCCGGATAAGCTGTGCCAGCAGCTTGAGGGACATCAGCGGGTTTTTGATCTCATGGGCGATCCCGGCGATCAGTTGGTTGAGCACCCGGTTTTTCTCCCGCTCGACCACCGCCTGCCGCTCGTGAATCTCCCGGGTGATGTCCTCCACCGACAAAACGGCCCCCGAGATCCGGCGGTAATCCCGCAGCGGAAAGACGCTGTAGCGGTAGATGACCGGCTTGCCGTCCGGATCAAGCTGTTCCGCGGTCTGGTTGAGAAGCTTCTCCCCCCGCAGAGCGGCCCGGATCTTCCCCTCTTTGAGGAAGGCGGCAAACGGCTGGATCTCCAGCACGCTGCCCCCCGTACGCAGCCGGCCGGCAGAGACAATCCGCCGCGCACTCTGATTGAACATCGTCACACTGCTGCTGATGTCAAACAGCACAATCGCACTCGGGCTGTTCTGAATAATCTGGTTGCGAAGCTCGGTCTCCTGCTGCGCCTGGAAGATCTGGTATTCCAGACGGCGGTTGGCCAGCTGGAGCTGGGCGGTCTTCTGATCAACCTGAATCCGCAGCGTCCGGTTCATCCGCAGGTTATAGAGGAAGAAAAAGAGGATCACCGAGCCCGCGGCAAAGATCGCCGTCCGGTACTCCCGAACCAGGTCGAGCAGCCGGTAAGAGGCGCTTTCATCCTTGACACGCCAGCGTTCGACGATCTCACCGTATTGACCGCTCGCCTGCAGCCGGGCGAGACTGCCATTGATCTTCTCCCGCAGATAGGTGTCGCCAGGAGCGGTTACAACGGTATAGGAGATCGAAGCCATATTGTTGTAAACAATGGTGTACTGATCCTCGACCCCCGCCTGCCGCAGCTGATAAAGCAAGCTGTCCTTGACCCCGACGACGGCGGTGGACCGCCGGTTGAGCAATGCCTCAAAGACCGCCGTCTGGCTTGGCTGAACCAGATAGAGAGGAAGCCCGGCATTGACCATAAAGGAATAATTGATCGTCCCCAGCTCGAACGCCGTATAAAACCGTTGCAGCATCGCCCGGTCCCGAATCAGCTGCGCCTCATCATTGGGGGCGATCAGACAGATGGAGGAGCTGCTGATCTCCTCGGTGCACTGTGGAAAGTAGTCGACATACGGGTTGAGGATCGCCCCGAGCACCAGGTCGACCTCGCCGTTATGCAGCGCCTCAAAGCAGGCGCTGTTGGTCTGCATCGGGAGATACTCAACCGTGTAGTTGAGGTCGGCGGCAATCGCATCGAAGAGTTCGATGTGCATCCCCCGGTTCTCCCGGTCCGACCCGGAAAACTGATAGGGCGGCATATCGGACTGATAGGCCACCCGCAGCATCATTCCGATCGCCTGTGTGCGGAGCGGGCACAGCCAGACCAGACAGAGAAGGGCCGCCGCACACAGCAGGCAGCCCCGTACCGGTCCGCTTCCGATCCGAATCTTTCGTTGCATCCTATCCCGCCTTTCCCCTCAGAGGGTGCGCTTCGCCCAAGACGGTTCTCCGCGGCCGTCTGACACCCTCATGGGCCGTCCCGTCCGGCAGCCCTCACAGATCCTGCAGCCGGTCACGGTACTCATCCGCCTCGATGATACCGGCGTGCAGCAGATCCTCCAATTCCTCCCGGCGGCGGCGCCGGTCGTTATCGGTGTCCGGGCTGTTCTGCGGTGCCGTTGCAGCGGCAACCTTCTGCCGGGCCTCAAGCGCCTTCTCCCGGCGCATCCTCGCCCGTCCCGAAAGCGGCGCGGACCGCCGCGTCCGCGGGTGGGCTTCCAGGCCGTGGGAGGCCCTGCCGGGGTCCGGGAAGGCCGGACGTTCGCCCGAGGCTCCGTCCTTTTGCTGCCGGATGTTACGCTTGATAATCTGATAGATCACCAGCCCCACGACGGTCATCAGGATCCCGGTCACGCCTCCCGCGAAGATCAGGAACAGCGCCAGGCCCGCAATGATCCGCCCTTCCAGGCTGGCAGGCGTCTTTTTCTCCTTGTCGTTCATCAACCTATTCCTCTCCCCTCGCCAGTTTGAGAATCAGTGCCGCTGCATCGGCCAGGTACCGGGAAGCCGGCTGTTCCACCAGCCCCGCCAGATAGGTCCCGCACCGATTGACCGGAACCAACACCCGGGGCGCTTCGCTCTCCCCCACCGCCTGAGCGATCGCAGGGGTCAGCTCGCCATACATTGCATTGGCCTGCATGATCCCCACCGGTCCGGCAATCAAATCAGCCCTGCGGCAATTGAAGATGGCGGCGTTTTCCCCGGTGGCCCCAACATCCGCGCCGGCACGCAGCATGGCAGCGGTCGCCACTCCATTGGTCCCGACCGCAATGATCCTCGCCTGCGGCAACGCCGGCCGAATCTGCTCGATCAGCCGCGAACCAATGCCGCCTCCCTGTCCGTCGATAATCACAATGGTCACTGCGCCTCTCCCCCTTCATCACATTACGGATTCAGTATACCAAATCCCCGCAGGTTTCGCAATCCGCCATTGCCGGGATTTGTCCCCCGCTTTTTCAGTCGGTTTGCACTTTTTGACAGAATCTTCGTTCGGGTGCAAAATTTTCACAATTTTCCCGCACTATATGATATAATGACAGAGAGACGGCCGCCAGGCTGTCCTCTTCCAGATAGCATCTGTGCCGGCGCCGCCGGTTTCGAGGAGTGATCGGATCGATGGAACAAACCAACCCTAACAAACCCTTTCTGATGGGATTTCTTGCCGGAGCCGGGGCAATGGCGCTCATCGGCCTGCTGCTTTTTTCATCGGGGTGGCTCAACCGCTCCACTGCGCCGGGAGACGCTTCGTCCGAACCGTCTCCGGTCTCGTCGTCGGTCTCGGAACCGGCGCTTTCTCCGTCCTCTTCCACCCCGGAAGAATCCTCTTCCTCCTCTGAGGAGGCTCCCGACGACGCGCCGCGGGAGGTTATCGGCGAATTCGCCACGTTGCGGGACAGCGATCTGATCAATACCCTCGGCGACTCCCACCTTGAACTGATCTACCGCTTCTTTGACACCAGCTACCGCTCACTGTCCCAGCTCCGCTCGGAAAACCTGCTCGAATACTTCCAGCCGCGCACCGACGAGGAGTATGAAAACGCCATTCTCAACCAGATGCACCTGCAGATCACCTGCGGCATACGGGCGGTGCGGGAAAACGACCTGCGGCTCGACCGCTACGGTTATGGTATCCGGATCACCCGTTTTGAGGAGCTCTCCCCCGACTGCGTCGAAATCGAACTGACCGAGGACAGCGAGATTCATTTCGCCTTTCTCGACGACCGGACCGTCTCGCGCACCAGCGGGGTCCAGCACCGGTTTGTCATGACCCGGGACGCCGCCGGGGATTGGTACATCGCCTCCCACGAACAGCAGGAGGATTCCTTCCAGCAGCTCTGGGCCCTCTACCGGGCGGCGCGCGGCGCCGAGGTGCTCACCGATCACAACCGGGTCAACGATCTGTTTTATGACCTCTATGACCAGGCTGTCGCGGCGGCTGAACAGGATGAACTCTCCCGGCTGGAGCTGCAGAAGACCGCCCGGGTCGATGCCCGCCTGCCCGCCAACCAGTATACCTGGAAGCATGAGTATGACCGGGACTCGGCGGTTAACTACTCCTATCTGTGGGTCGACGCGATCAAGACGCTGCGAAACAGCGCCTGGCAGGTCTATGACCAGAATGGCACCAACTATGTCTCCCAGAGCCTCTACGCCGGCGGCATCCCGATGGACTGCACCGGCGAACAGCAGTGGAAATGGTGCGGCGATGCGATTAACACCTCCCAGATGATGATCGGACGGTCCGCTTCTTGGACCGACGTCGATGCTTTCTATCTCTACGCCCGCACCAACGAAAAGGGCGGACCGGTCACCCTGACCGACGGCAACATCTATTCCACCCGCAACGGCGATGTCCTGCAGCTTGGGCTGCTGGGCAGCTGGTATCAGACGGTGTTGATCGCCGAGCTGGTCACCGACAGCGATGATCAGCCGATCGATCTGCTGATCAATTCCAATACCACCGACCGGATCGACTACCCCGCCAGCGCCCTGATGGCCACCGCCCTGCGTTCCATCCGGGTCCTCGGCTTCAACTGAATTTCCCGCACAGCACAAAGCGCGTACCAAACCAAACGGTTTGGTACGCGCTTTTTTGTCCTGTGCTCAGCCGGGAGGAGCGTCCGGCTCCTCCTGCGGGTGGTTCTTCCGGTAGGCAAGGTAGCTTTCGAGGATCAGCACCGCCGCAACAGCATCGATCACCGCTTTGCGCTTTTTGCCCCGCAGATCGGCAGTGTTGAGAATCCCCGCCGCTGACACGGTGGTGCTTCGCTCGTCCCACAGCACCACCGGAAGCCCGGTTCTTTCCCCTAGCTCCCGGGCAAATCCGGCGGCCAACTCGCTGCGCGGCCCGGCCGTCCCGTTCATATTCAGCGGATTTCCCACCACGATCTGTTCCGCCTGCTGCTCGGCGGCCGCCACAGCCACCCTGTCCAGCAGCCGGTCACGGCGGTATTCGGTGATGACCCCGACCGGCGAGGCCAGCAGCTCGCTCCTGTCGCAAACCGCAAGTCCGGTGCGGGCATCCCCGTAGTCAACCGACAGTATCCGCATCGTCCCCTCCTATTCCACCGTCACGCCGGTGTAGTAGTGTTCCAGAATCTCGACATAGTCATAGCCGTCAAGTGCCATATAGTGGGCGCCGTACTGGCTCATCCCCACCCCGTGACCGTAGCCGTAGACGGTGAAGAGGAAACGATCCTCATCCTCGTCATACTCCACCTCAAAGCAGTGGGAGCGGATCCCAAACGAGAGCAGTTGCTCACGCACACTGCGCCCGGTGATCGTCCCGGTGCCGTAGCTCCCCCCCTGCGAACGGGTGTAGCCGCCGATCTCGACGGTGCCGACATAGCCGCCCGGTGCATCGCGTTTAGCGACGATCCAGTCAGCCGGGTCGCCGTCCAGCTCGATGCCGTAGACCCGTTCAACCCGGTCGGCGAAATTTTTGCGGCTGACCGCCGCAACGCTGCGATAACCGGGCGCCTGCTTGTCATAGGGGCTGTCCACCGAAACAAGATAGGGCAGCGCGCCGCCCCAGACCGCCTGGGAGCTGGTCGTCTTGCCGCAGCTGGTCGAATGGTAGACGGTGTTGGCATAGTGACCGTTGTAATAAACCGCCTGCCCGAGCACCGCTGAAACCGCATCCTCGGTCGCGGCCGAAACCGGCGTCTTGAGAACCACCGCCGGTGCGATCCCCTGCTCGTTGTTGTAGCAGATCATCGTATAGGTCGCCACCGCGTGCGCCTTGAGCGCCTCGGGCGCCAGCAGACCGTTGGTCTCGTTTTGAACCGCCCGGCAGATCAGATCATAGGCATTCATCCGGGTCCGAACCCCGCCCACCGTCACCAGCAGTTCCTCGTCAAAGGCTTCGGGATGCTCCCTGGGACGGGACTGAGCCGAATGGTCCCGCTCATCCTCTTCTTCCTCCTCGTCGGGCTCCTCTTCCTCCTCATCGGGTTCCTCTTCGTCTTCCTGCTGGGGCTTCTCCAGGCTGTTGAGGTCGATATCCTGCGGAGCCTCTGCCTCACTTGACGACACCGGTTCACTCGACGACGCCGGCTCGCTCGACGACGCCGGTTCGCTCGATGACGCCGGTTCACTCGACGACGCCGGTTCGCTCGATGACGCCGGCTCGCTCGATGACGCCGGTTCGCTCGATGACGCCGGTTCGCTCGACGACGCCGGTTCACTCGACTCCTCCGGTTCGCTCGACTCCTCCGGTTCGCTCGACTCCTCCGGTTCACTCGATGGCTCCGGTTCGACCAGAGCATCCACACTGGCGGCCGCCTGAACGGTCAGGCTCTCTGCAGGGGGATCCACATCGCGGGTCCCGCCCGATCCGAGCCATCCCAGCAGCGACAGGAGGACAAAAAGCAGCGCACATCCCAGCAGGATCCGCTGCGGTGTCTGTTTCGGATGTCGCCGGCCGCGCACCCGGCGGCGGCTGGCCGGTTGCTGTCCGCTCATACCTTTCCCCCTTTTGCCTTACTCGACAGAAAAATCGGTGTCATAGGTGATTCGCAGATACTCCACCTGATCGAGCGCCTGTTGGATCAGCGCCTCACGGTCGAGGTTCCGCTCCGCCTTGATGACCGCCTCGAGGTTGGGTTTGGTCTTGGGATGACGGGGGGTGAAGACGGTGCAGCAGTCCTCATAGGGGAGGATTGACGTCTCAAAGGTATCGATTCTGCGGGCGACGGTGACAATCTCCTCCTTGTCCATCCCGATAACCGGACGCAGCACCGGAATGGGCGACGCAGCGTCGGTACAGGCAAGCGCCTTCATCGTCTGGCTGGCGACCTGCCCCAGGCTCTCGCCGGTGATCAGGGCACCGCACTCATTTTCCACCGCAATCCGCCCGGCGATCTCCATCATGAACCGGCGCATGATCAGCGTGAAATAGTCCTCGGGGCAGCGCTGCCCGATCTCCTGCTGGATATCGGTGAAGCCGACCACCGCCAGCTTGACCCGCCCAGTATAGGCGGTCATCCGGCGGCAGAGCTCCTTGACCTTGAGCAGGGCCCGCTCACTGGTGTAGGGCGGGCTGGCAAAATGCACTGCCATGATCTGCACCCCGCGCTTGGCCATCATATAACCGGCTACCGGAGAATCAATGCCGCCCGAGAGCAGCAGTGCCGCCCGTCCGCCGGTGCCGACCGGGATGCCGCCCGCGCCCGGCTGCTGTCCGGCGTGCAGATAGGCCGCCCGGTCCCGCACCTCGACCCAAACCTCGACGTCGGGGTGATGAACATCGACGGTCAGGTGAGGGTGGCGCTTGAGCAGCTTATGCCCGATACGGGCGGCAATCTCGGGGGAACCGAGCGGGAAACGCTTATCCGACCGCTTGGCGCTGACCTTGAAGGTCTTTGCCGCGCTGAGCGCGCTGTCGAGATAGGGCAGCCCGGCGCAGATCGCATCAAACGACTTCTCAACCACCGCGCTGCGGCTCATCGCCGAGATACCGAACACCTTGGAAAGCCGATCATAGGCCTCGTCAAGGTCGAGCCCGTCCTCCTGCGGAGTCACCGCGATGGTCGACTGGGACTTGGTCACCTCAAACTCGCCGAGATCGGAGAGCCGGCGGCGGATATTCTTCATCAATACACTCTCAAAGGTGGCGCGATTGGCGCCCTTGAGGGCAATCTCTCCGTATTTAAGCAGAAACATCTCTTTCATCGGGGTTTTCTCCTTCTGCCGTCCTGCCGGCCTGCGGCCGGGAGGGCGGTTATTTGCTGCGGCGCAGCGTCCGGGTCAGTCCGAGCAGCACCTCGGCGAAGCGGGCGGCCTGCTCAGGGGTGTTGTACTTGGAAAAGCTCAGCCGCAGCGCCGAATCAATCTCC
>CASEBP010000056.1 GCA_949285275.1 uncultured Oscillospiraceae bacterium
AGTATTGGCGCAGCTTCTGCCATAACTGGCTGCTCTCGCTCTCGATCAAGGACGAGAACCTGCGGCTGCGCGACCATGAGCCGGAGGAGCTGGCCTTCTATTCCAAGGCGACGACCGACTTCGAGTTCCTGTTCCCGTTTGGCTGGGGCGAGCTGTGGGGGGTCGCCGACCGCACCGATTATGACCTGCGCCAGCATCAGGAACATTCCGGAAAGGACCTGACCTACTTCGACCAGGAGCAGAATGAACACTATATCCCGTATGTTATCGAGCCGTCGCTCGGCGCCGACCGGGTGACGCTGGCCTTTCTGGTGGAAGCCTACGACGAGGAGGTCGTCGATGAGGCCAAGAACGACACCCGTGTGGTACTGCGGCTGCACCCGGCACTTGCCCCCTTTAAAGCCTGCGTGCTGCCGTTGTCCAAAAAGCTGTCGGACAAGGCGCGGGAGCTGTATTCCGCCCTTGCGTCGGAGTTTATGATCGACTTTGACGACGCCGGCTCGATCGGCAAGCGCTACCGCCGGCAGGACGAGATCGGCACCCCGCTGTGCATCACCTACGACTTCGAGTCGGAGACCGACGGGGCGGTCACCATCCGCGACCGCGACACAATGGAACAGATCCGCATTCCGATTGAACAGGTTTCGGCCTATATCCGGGAAAAGATCGCGTTCTGAGCGCATAGACTGAATCAGCCCGATGGCCCGGCAGCCGAACTGCCGGGCCATCCGTTCAAGGAGGGTTTGTGGATGGAACCTCTCATTACACGGCGCGCCTGGCTGGAGGTTGATCTCGACCAGGTGGCGCAGAATCTTGCCGTCATCCGACGTCACCTCACCCCCGGCTGCCGCTTCTGCGCGGTGGTCAAGGCAGACGGCTACGGACAGGGAGCTGTCATGCTTGCCCGCCGCCTGGCCCGCGAGGGGGTGGACTGTTTCGCGGTGGCTACCCTCGATGAGGGCCGGGCACTGCGGGAAGCCGGGATCCAGGCGGAGATCCTGGTCCTCTCCCCCACCGATCCGGCGCTGGCCTTTGCTTTGCTCGAAAACGGGCTGACCCAGGCGGTCGGCTCCCCCTCCTACGCCGCCTGCCTCAGCGAGCAGGCGCAGAAGGCCGGCGGCCCGCTGCACTGCCACATCAAGCTCGACACCGGCATGACCCGCACCGGCTTCGACTGCCGCACCAGCGCCGAACTTGACGCGGTGGCAGCGGCCTATGCGCTGCCCGGATTGCGTGTCACCGGCACCTTCAGCCATTTCTCGTCCTCCGACGACCCGAGCGATGGAGCGGAGGAATTCAGTCTCGAGCAGATCCGGCGGTTTTCAGCCGCCCTGACAGGACTGGCGGCCCGCGGCATCGATCCCGGCACCCGGCATCTGTGCAACTCGGGTGGTATCCAGAAGTATCCGCAGGCGCATTTCGACATGGTGCGCGGCGGTGCGATTCTCACCGGCTATCCCACCGCCTGCGGGGTGGAGCGCTGGCCGGGCATCCTGCCGGCTTCCTCGCTGAAAACGGCAGTTACCTGCCTGCGACAGATCGAAGCCGGCACCTGTATCAGCTACAGCCGTACCTTTCGGGCGCCCGGGCCGATGCGGGTGGCAGTGCTGGCCATCGGCTACGCCGATGGATATCCCCGCGCCCTCTCCCGCAGAGGCCGGGTGATCCTGCACGGGAAATGGGCCCCGGTGCTGGGAAACGTCTGCATGGACCAGATGATGGTCGATGTCACCGGTATTCCCGAGACAAAGCCCGGTGATATTGCCGTCATCCTCGGTGAAGACGGGCCCCTCTCTCAGACCGCCGACGACCTGGGGCGGGAGGCGAACAGCTGCATGCATGAGATTCTCTCCCGGCTGGGTCCCCGGCTGCAGCGGCTCTATTTCGAGAACGGCCGGCGGATCGCCGCACAATAATCACACAGAAGCAGGGCGGAGGCACCAGTGCCTCCGCCCTGCTCTGCATCAGAGGTACTGCGTCCGGTTTGCGGGCGGCTGCATAGGATGAAAGGACCGATTTTGAAATGAGGTGCTTTCCCAATGGAGCAATTGCTCGCCCCACTGCTGCTGGCCGCCGCCCTCTCGCTCGACGCCTTCGTCGCGGCGTTGGGCTTCGGTGCCGAACGAATCCGGATCCCTGCTGCCTCGCTGTGGACCGTTTCCCTTATCTGCTCCGCCGTCCTGAGCCTCTCGCTGCAGGCCGGCGCTCTGCTCGCCCCGCTGCTGCCCGGCGGCGCGGCACGCCTCTGGGGCGGCGGACTGCTCGCCCTGCTTGGCGTTCTCAAGCTGATCGAATCCTCTTTCACCCGGCCCGGCCGGGACGAGGACAGTTCTTCCTTCTTCGCCTTGATCTGCCGGCAGCCCACCCGTGCCGACCGGGACGGCTCCCGTACCCTCTCTCCCGGAGAAGCCGCCCTGCTTGCCCTCGCGCTGTCGGCCGACGGACTGGCAGCGGGGGTCGGTGCGGGAGCCGGCGGGATTGGCGCGCTGCCGGCCTTTCTGCGGTCGGCAGCTGTTCATCTCGGCGGCATCCGGGCCGGGGAAGCGGCAGGAAGACGGCTGATCCGCTCACTGCATCTTCCCTTCGGGCCGGTCTGCGGCGTTCTGCTGCTGTTGCTCGCACTGGGCCGGCTGCTCGGCTGAGCCTGCCCTCTTGCACCGGACGGGAAATCTGTGCTACACTGATTGTACAGCCGGCTCCGGTATCCCGCCCCGGCCACTGTTGAGAAGGAGGCATCCGCGTTGAAAAGCAAATTTGTTCTGGCACAGCTTGCGTCGGTCGGCGACCCCGCCGTCAATCTTGAAAAGGCCAGACGGGCAATGGCACAGGCTTATGAGGAACATCATCCCGATGTCATCGTCTTTCCCGAGTGCTTCATGAGCTTCTATCCGCTCAATACGCCGCTTGAGACGGTACTTTCCGTCTCCGAGTCCCTCGACGGCCCGTTTGTCACCGGGCTGCGGGAGGAGGCAAAGAAGTATGGCATGTGGGTCATCTGCGGTATCTGCGAAACAACGGGGGATCCCGACGACCGCCGCCGGTATAACGCGGTGGTGATCATCAACGGCGAAGGGGAACTGGTCGGCGTCTATCGCAAAACCCACCTTTATGACGCCTTCGGCCATAAGGAGTCGGACTGCAACAAGCCGGGCGACAGGTTCTTCGAGCCGATCGACACTCCGTTCGGCAAGCTTGGCCTCTTTGTCTGCTATGAGGTACGGTTCCCCGAGGTCGCCCGCTATCAGCGCGCGAAGGGGGCGGACATTATTGTCATGCCCACCGCCTGGGCCGCCGGCAAGATCAAGAGCCGCCATTTCCACACCCTCATCAACGCCCGGGCTATTGAGAACGCCGTCTATCTGCTGGCCTGCGACCAGTGCAACGAGGCGAGCATCGGAGAAAGCGTCGCGGTTGACCCGATGGGAATCCCGATTGCCTGCGCCGGCGAGGGAGAGTGCCTGATTGCTGCGACAATCGACACCGACCGGATCGCCGAGGTCCGCCGCAAGGTCCCTTCCTTTGAAAGCCGCCGCCCCGATCTTTATACCGTCTGATCCCCTATCAAAACAGAAACGGCATGGCTTGCGCCATGCCGTTTTGTGCTGTCTGGAACCGGTTACAGACCGGCTGAGTAGTTGGGGGCTTCCTTGGTGATATAGATGTCGTGCGGGTGGCTCTCCTTGAGGCCGGCGCCGGTGATCCGCACAAACTGCGCCCGCTCGTGCAGCTCGGGAATGGTGCGGCAACCGGTATAGCCCATGCCGGACTTGACGCCGCCGACCAACTGGAAAACAGTGTCGGCCAGCGGTCCCTTGTAGGGCACCCGGCCCTCGACACCCTCGGGCACCAGCTTGCTGGCGCCTTCCTGGAAGTAGCGGTCCTTCGAACCCTTCTCCATCGCGGCAAGCGAACCCATGCCGCGGTAAACCTTGAAATTCCGTCCCTGATAGATCTCGGTCTCTCCGGGGGACTCGGCACAGCCGGCCAGCAGGCTGCCCAGCATAACGACATTGGCTCCGGCAGCAAGTGCCTTGACGATGTCGCCTGAATATTTGATGCCGCCGTCGGCGATAACCGGGATACCCCGCTTGGCCGCTGCACAGCAGGCATTGTAGATCGCTGAAATCTGCGGCACGCCGCAGCCTGCAACCACCCGGGTAGTACAGATCGAGCCGGGGCCGATGCCGACCTTGACACAGTCAGCGCCCGCGTCGATGAGGGCCTCAGCGCCCTCGGCGGTGGCGACGTTGCCGGCGATAATCGCGATATCGGGGAAAGCGTCGCGGATTTTCCGGACGCAGGCCAGAATATTCTTGCTGTGGCCATGCGCCGAATCGAGAACCAGAACGTCAACCTGCGCGTCGATCAATGCGCCGGCCCGCTCGAGAACATTCGCGGTCACCCCGATGGCAGCGGCACAGAGCAGACGGCCGCTCGCATCCCGGGCGGAATTGGGATAGCGTACCGCCTTCTCGATATCCTTGATGGTGATCAGGCCCTTGAGCTTGTACTCATCGTCGACAATCGGAAGCTTCTCGATCTTGTGGCGGGAGAGGATCTGCTGCGCCTGTTCGAGGGTAGTGCCGACCGGAGCAGTGATCAGCCCATCCTTGGTCATGACCTCCCGAATGGGGACGTTATAGTCGGTCAAAAACCGCAGATCACGGTTGGTGATGATGCCCACCAGCTTCATCTGGTCGTCGCAGATCGGCACGCCCGAAATCTTATAGCGGCCCATCAGCGCATCCGCGTCGGTGACATAGTGGTCGGGAGAGAGGTAGAACGGGTTGACAATAACCCCGTTTTCCGAACGCTTCACCTTGTCGACCTCGCTGGCCTGCTCCTCGACCGTCATATTCTTATGGATTACCCCAATGCCGCCCTCCCGGGCCATTGCAATGGCCATCGGCGCGGTGGTCACGGTGTCCATCGCAGCGGTGATCAGCGGGGTATTGAGGACAATGTCACGCGCAAGCACCGTATGCAGGTCGATGTCGCGGGCAGTTACCTCCGAATAGGCAGGAATCAGCAGAACATCGTCGAAGGTCAGCCCTTCACTGACAAATTTGGATGCGTATTCGGTATTGAGCATGGAACCTCTCCTTTCACACTCGGTTATTTTTGGTATTAATATTTGATTTTAACACCTGTCCGCGTCGGTGGCAAGAGGGATGAGCGAAAATTCCGCCGAAAAACAGGGTTGTCCGTCCACGCTGCCGCCGGCAAGAAACCACGCCCCCTGCCGGTCCCGGCGCAGTGCAATATGCTCACCGAGCCGCGCCTGCCGCCGGTAACAGATTCTCAGCTCTCCGACACCGCCCGAGCCAAGCAGCTCATCGGGAAAACAGTCGAGTGCCAGATCGGCATAGACAGCGTTATTCATATGGCGGTTGACATCCAGGTCAGAAGCCCGAACCTCCCGCTCCCCACAGGGCTGCTGTGGCTCGGGGATCCGCAGATGGGCCGGGTCGGCAAACGGCTTCCACTCCCCGCCGAGCAGCGGCAGCCGGTGCCCAAACCGGGACGGACGCAGCGGCCGCCCGGTTGCCACATCGAGCAGCGCCCAGGCGCTCTGGCTTTCGGCACACAGCGCGCCGTCCTCCCCAATCAGCACCGTCTCCCGGAACATCCGCACGCCGCCTGCCGGCGCAATCGGACCGGTCGCAGCGGTCAGCCGCTCCCCCCGGTGCGGCGGCCGCAGCACCCGGAATGCCTGTCCGGTCAGGACAAAGAATACTCCCTCTTCGAACAGCCGCTGGTACCCCAGTCCGAGCGACTCCAGATGGCCGCCGGCGGCTTCCTGCAGATAGCGCAGCGCACAGCCCGCGCGCAGCAACCCGCGGCCATCGCAGTCAAAGCCGCGCACCTGCATCTCCAGCGAGAAGGGGTAACGCCCGGAAAAGGCCGGCGTCCGCTCCGTCCCGCTCACCGGTCGTGCCCTCCCGCGCCCTCGAGCCGGGCAGCAAACTCCCGCAGCTCCTCCTCGGAATAAAACTCAATGGTCAACTCCCCTTTGGCCTTGCCTTTTGGGGTCACCCGCACCCGGCGGGAAAGCGCTTCTCCCAGCGCCAGCTCCATCTCCCGATAGAGGGTGGGGTGCGGCTTTTGGGCCGAAGGGACCGGCTTGAGCAGGCGGCGAACCGCCGCCTCGGTTTCCCGCACCGAAAGTCCCTGTGCAATGATCCGGCGGGCGAGGGCGATGGCCGCGGCCGGCTGGAGCGCCAGCAGTGCCCGCGCGTGTCCGGCCGACAGTTCCCCCTTCTGCAGCAGTGCAACAACTTCGTCGGGCAGCGACAGCAGCCGCAGGGCGTTAGCCACCGCCGGGCGGGACCGCCCCACCCGCTGCGCCACCCGTTCCTGGGTCATCGAAAACCGTTCAATCAGCGTCCGGTAACCGAGCGCTTCCTCGATCGGATTGAGATCCGATCGAACCAGGTTCTCAACCAGCGCGACCTCATAGGCCTGTTCGTCGGTCAGCTCCCGAATGACGACCGGCAGTTCGGTCAGCCCGGCAATCCGGGAAGCCCGCCAGCGCCGCTCCCCCGCGACGATCTGATAGCGCCCATTGGGCCGCGGGCGGACCACCAGCGGCTGCAGCACCCCGTGTTCCCGAATCGAGGCGGCCAGCGAATCGAGCTCCTCGGGGGAGAACTCCCGCCGGGGCTGCTCACTGTTTGGCTCGATTTCAGCGATCGACAGGGTGGACACCGCAACATCAGCTGTATCATTATCGGCAAAAAGCGCCTCCAGCCCCTTTCCGAGGCCGCGCTTCGGCTTTGGCATACCCGTTTTCCTCCTTTATCAGCTCCGGTTCCCGATCAGCTCGTCGGCCAGCTCAAGATAGCAGGCCGCCCCCCGGGAAGCCCGGTCGTAGTACAGCACCGGCATCCCGAAGCCCGGCGCCTCCGAGAGGCGGACATTGCGCGGAATAACGGTGGCAAACACCTTTTTGGGAAAGAACTTCTTGACCTCGTCGACCACCTGGGCGGTCAGATTCAGCCGCCCGTCAAACATGGTCAGCAGCACCCCTTCCACCTCGATACGGGGATTGTAGAGCCGTTTGACCTGCCGCACTGTCGCCATCAGCTGCGAAAGCCCCTCCAGCGCGTAATATTCGCACTGGATTGGAATGAGCAGGCTGTCCGACGCGGCCAGCGCGTTGAGGGTCACCAGTCCCAGAGAGGGTGGGCAGTCGATCAAAATGTAATCATATTCCTCCTTGACCGGCAGCAGCCCCGCCCGCAGCCGGAACACCCGCTCGGGCAGCTCGACCAGTTCGATCTCGGCGGCCGCCAGGTCGATACCCGCCGGCAGCAGATCGACATTGCGAAAGCCGGTCTCCAACCGGATCGCACCGGCCTTCTCCCCCGCAATCAGCAGGTGGTAGGTCGAGTGCTCCAGCCCCTTTTTGTTGACCCCGAGTCCGCTGGTTGAGTTGCCCTGCGGATCGGCGTCGACCAACAGTACCCGGCGCCCTCTTTCGCCCAGCGAAGCGGCCAGGTTCACCGCCGTGGTGGTCTTTCCCACCCCGCCCTTCTGATTGGTTATTGCGATCACACGACCCAATGCGGTCCCTCCCGAGATGTTTTCGGTCCGCCTCTGTACCGGGCAGACCTGTGGAAATATTATAGCACAAACCGACCGGCGCTGTCACCACCGGCGTGCAAATCCCCTGTTTTTTCGACCGCGTCTGTGCGCTTGACAGACCCGGGGCGGCGGGGTATCATAGGGAACATCCCAGCCTGAACAAGGAGGCGTTTTCCCTTGATCCTGACCGTCGATATCGGCAATTCCCACACCGTCTTCGGGGTGTACGGCGAGGATGGCCTGCGGTTCTCCTCCCGGGTCAAAACCGACCCCCTGCGGACCGAGACCGAGTATGCCGTGCTGCTTTCCCGGTTGCTGGACTTTCACCGCTGTTCGGCCGGTTCGATCGAGGGGGCGGCAGTCTCGTCGGTTGTTCCGGCGCTGACCCCCATCCTGCGCGCCGCCATCGGGCTGCTCGGCCCGATCCGGGTGCTGACAGTCGGCCCCGGGGTAAAAACCGGACTGGATATCCGCATCGACAATCCTGGCGAGCTGGCCAGCGACCTGGTCTGCACTGCCGTCGGCGCGATGGAGCGCTATCCGCTGCCCGCTGTTATCATTGACCTGGGCACTGCCACCAAAATCACCGTTGTCGATCGAAACCGCCGCTATATCGGCGGGGCAATTGCCCCGGGCGTAACCGTTTCGCTCGGCGCCCTGACCCGTACCGCCTCGCTGCTGCCGGCTGTCGCTCTCGATGCGAAGATCCGCCCGATCTGCGGGGATACCGCCGGGGCGGTCATGTCCGGGGTAGTGCTCGGCACCGCCTCAATGCTCGACGGGATGATCGACCGCTTCGCCGAGGAAATCGGCAAGCCGGACACCATCGTCGCCTGCGGCGGTATGGCTCCGACCATCATCCCCCACTGCCGGCACGCAGTCATCCTCGACGAGACGCTGCCTCTCTTCGGACTGGTTTCCATCTACCGCAAGAACTGCTGACCGGCCCGATTCCGAACCGATTCCCGGCGCCGTGCCGGTTGACAGGAGAAACTATGGAACGCTACCAGGAAATCGAACACAGCCTGCATAAAAAGTTCAGCAAAACCATCTGGAACCGCTTTGTCGGCTCGATCAAGCAGTATGAGCTGCTGTCACCGGGAGACCGGGTCGCCGTCTGCATCTCGGGCGGGAAGGACTCGATGCTGCTCGCCAAATGCATGCAGCAGCTGCAGCGGGTCAGCGACTTCCCGTTTGAGCTGAAGTTCCTCGTCATGGACCCCGGCTACCTGCCGGCCAACCGCGCACTGATCGAGGAGAACGCCGCCACGCTGAACATCCCGATCGACATCTTTGAGACGCGGATCTTTGACGTCGTTTACAAGGTCAACAACAATCCCTGCTACCTCTGTGCCCGGATGCGCCGCGGCTGGCTCTACACCGAAGCGCAGAAGCGCGGCTGCAATAAGATTGCGCTTGGCCACCACTTCGACGATGTCATCGAAACGGTGGTCATGAGCATGCTCTATGGTTCGCAGATCCGCACGATGATGCCGAAAGTTCACAGCACCAACTATCCCGGCATGGAACTGATCCGCCCGCTCTATCTGGTGCGGGAGCGGGATATCCTGCGCTGGAAGGACTATAACCGGCTGCGTTTTTTGCAGTGCGCCTGCCGCTTCACCGAGCATGCCGCACAGGATGAGCAGCTTTCCAAGCGGGCCGAGGTCAAATCGCTCATCGCCGCCCTCGAGCGGGGCAACCCGCAGGTCGGCATGAATATCTTCCGCAGCGTCCACAACGTCAAACTCGAAACGCTCATCGGCTACACCACCTACGACGGCCTCCAGCATTCCTTCCTCGAGCACTACAACCGATAAAAAAACGGGTATCCAGCCTCCCGGCCGGATACCCGTTTTCTGTGTGGGAAGGGAATTTAGATGTCCTGGTGCTTGGTGCGGATCTCTTCCTTGGCGTCGGCGATGAACGCGTCAAGCGGCATAGCGCCGAGGTCGCCACGGCTTCTCGAACGGACCGAGACGGTGCCCGCCTCGACCTCCTTCTCCCCGACCACCAGCATATAGGGGATCTTCTGCAGCTGCGCCTCACGAATCTTATAGCCAATCTTCTCCGGACGCAGGTCGTTCTTAACCCGCAGGCCGGCAGCATCGAGCGTCTCGGCAACGCGGGTGCAGTAGTCGGCATACTTCTCAGAGACCGGCATGACCACCATCTGCACCGGCGAGAGCCACAGCGGGAAGGCACCGGCAAAATGCTCAATCAGAATGCCGATAAACCGCTCGATCGAGCCGAAGGCAACCCGGTGGATCATGACCGGACGGTGTTTTTCGCCATCCGCACCGGTATACTCAAGATCAAACCGCTCCGGCATCTGGAAGTCGAGCTGGATGGTGCCGCACTGCCAGGTCCGTCCAAGCGAGTCCTCAAGATGGAAGTCAAGCTTCGGCCCGTAGAAGGCGCCATCCCCTTCGTTGATCTCGTAGCTGCGTCCCTTCTCCTCCATCGCGGCACGCAGCGTGTTGGTGGCCTCCTCCCAGACCTTCTCGTCGCCCATATGATCCTCGGGCATCGTCGACAACTCGATGTGATACTTGAAGCCAAAGAGGGAGTAGACCTCGTCAATCAGGTCCATGACCCCCTTGATCTCACTCTTGATCTGGTCGAAGGTCATAAAGATATGGGCATCGTCCTGGGTAAAGCAGCGCACCCGGAACAGCCCGTGCAGCGCGCCGGACAGCTCATGCCGGTGCACCAGCCCCAGCTCGGCCACCCGCATCGGCAGGTCGCGGTAGGAGTGCGGCTCGGTCTTGTAGACCAGCATGCCGCCCGGGCAGTTCATCGGCTTGACCGCAAAGTCGGTGTCGTCGATGACGGTGGTGTACATGTTGTTCTTATAGTGGTCCCAGTGGCCCGACCGCTCCCAGAGTGCGCGGTTGAGCATGATCGGGGTGGAAATCTCCACATAGCCGTACCGGTGGTGGATCTCCCGCCAGTACTCGAGCAGCGTGTTCTTAAGCACCATGCCGTTGGGCAGGAAGAACGGGAATCCGGGGCCTTCGTCGAGCAGGGTAAAGAGTCCGAGCTCCCGGCCGAGCCGGCGGTGATCGCGGCGCTTGGCCTCTTCAATGCGTGCAAGATACTCGTCGAGTTCTGACTTCTTCGGGAAGGAGATGCCGTAGATCCGCGAGAGCATCTTGTTCTTCTCACTGCCGCGCCAGTAGGCGCCGGTGCAGGAGGTCAGCTTAATTGCCTTGATCCCCGCAGTGGTCATCAGGTGCGGACCGGCGCAGAGGTCGGTGAAGTCCCCCTGCCGGTAGAAGCTGATCTTTTCCCCCTTGCCGGAGTGCTCCTCGATCAGCTCGACCTTGTAGGGCTGATCCTTCATCAATTCAAGCGCTTCGGCCGGATCGAGAACGAAGCTCTCCAGCGGGATGCCCTGTTTGACGATCGCCGCCATCTCGGCCTCAATCTTTTCCAGATCGTCCGAGCTGAAGGGGGTCTCAACATCAAAGTCGTAGTAGAAGCCGTTGTCGATCGCCGGGCCGATCGCAAATTTAACCCCGGGGAAGAGATGCTGCACCGCCTGGGCCAGGATATGGGAGGTGGTGTGCCAGAAGGCGCGCTTTCCGTCGGCATCCTCAAAGGTGAGAATCTCGAGGGTGCAGTCCGCCTCGAGCGGGTAGCGCAGGTCCTTAACCTCACCGTTGACCCGCCCCGCGCAGGCCGCCTTGGCCAGCCCTGCCCCAAGCGAGGCCGCAACCTGCCCGACGGTGGTACCGGATTCATACGGACGGACAACGCCGCCCTTGAGTGTTACGTTGATCATCGCAGTCAATCTCCTTTTCTCCGTTTCTCTGTACGCTGTGGCAAAAAACAGAAAGAGCCCCATCCCAAAACGGGATGAAGCTCTGATTGGCAGGCTCCACGGTTCCACCCGCATTGCGCCAGCTCTCACATCGGGGAACAGACGCCGCTCAATTCGGCCAGTAACGCTGCCGGGGCGGCGGGTTTGGGGAAAATTCCTTAGTCCCGCACTCAGGGGTGGTGATCGCTCGCGGGACGCTGCCGGACCGTTTTCAGCCTGGACGGCCCTCTCTGAGGGCGGCGCGCCGCCGATTTCCCCTTCAACGCATTGTTGGATGAAGCTGTTCGAATGGATGATAGCACGCGCAGCCAGCCTTGTCAACCCTGCAAATCTTCTTGACAGAATCCCCGCGGAATTGTAAAATATTTTTATCTGCATGATTGGGCTGTTTGCACAAAAATGCGGAGCGGAACCATGAATTTTCAAATACAAAGGAAAGGAGGAATCATTGATTCATGGGAAGCTACATGATATGCGGTTTAATTGCATTTGTAATCGGTGTTGTAATTGCCTTTCCCCTGGGCGTTCATTATAGAAAACAGATCGCAGAGAAGGAACTTGGAACAGCCGAAGCCGAGGCAAAACGAATCGTAAGCGAAGCCATCAAATCGGCCGAAACCAAGAAGAAGGAAGCCCTCGTCGAAGCCAAGGACGAGATCTTCCGGCTCAAGAGCGAGGCCGAACGGGAGATGAAGGAACGGCGCAATGAGGTTACCCGCCTTGAGCGCCGGGTCCAGCACAAGGAAGAAACGGTCGACAAAAAGATCGACTCACTCGACAAAAAGGAGGAGGCGCTGCAGCAGAAACTGCTCGACGCCGAGCAGAAACTGGAGGAGGCCGAAACGGTCAAAAAGAGCCAGTTTGAGCTGCTCGAGAAGATCTCCGGACTGACCGGAGACCAGGCCAAGGAATACCTGCTGCACAACCTCGACGAGGAGCTGACCCACGAAAAGGCTCTGCGGATCAGCCAGATGGAGAGCCGCCTTAAGGAGGAGGCCGACGTCAAAGCCCGCAATATTATTTCGCTGGCCATCCAGCGCTGTGCCGCCGATCAGGTCGCCGAGGCCACCGTATCGGTGGTCCCGCTGCCCAATGACGAGATGAAGGGCCGGATTATCGGCCGTGAGGGCCGCAATATCCGCGCGCTCGAGACGCTGACCGGTGTCGATCTGATCATCGACGACACCCCTGAAGCAATCACCCTTTCGAGCCACGATCCGGTGCGCCGCGAGGTCGCCCGCATCGCCCTCGAACGGCTCATCAACGACGGCCGGATCCATCCCGCCCGTATCGAGGAGATGGTCGACAAGGCTCAGCGCGAGGTGGACGCCAAGATCAAGCAGGACGGCGAACGGGTTGTCCTCGAGGCGTCGGTCGGTTCGGTTCATCCCGAGCTGGTCCGGCTGCTCGGCCGGATGCGCTACCGCACCAGCTATGGCCAGAATGTCCTGATTCACTCGACCGAAGTGTCCTATATCGCCGGTATGATCGCAGCCGAGATCGGTGCCGATGCCACCCTTGCCCGGCGGGCCGGCCTGCTGCATGATATCGGCAAGTCGATGACCCACGAGGTCGAGGGCTCCCACGTCGCAATCGGCGTTGAGCTGGCTAAGAAGTATAAGGAATCCCCCGACGTCATCCACGCCATCGAGGCGCACCACAACGACGTCGAACCGCGCACCGTTATCGCCTGCATCGTCCAGGCAGCTGACGCGATTTCGGCAGCCCGGCCCGGCGCCCGGCGGGAGAATATCGAGAACTACGTCAAGCGGTTGGAGAAGCTTGAGGAGATCGCCAATTCCTTCAACGGCGTCGAAAAGTGCTATGCGGTCCAGGCCGGCCGTGAGGTGCGGGTCATGCTCAAGCCCGACGTTATCGACGACGACGGAATGGTCATCATCGCCCGCGAAATCGTCAAGCGGATCGAGGATGAGCTCGATTATCCCGGCCAGATTAAGGTCCATGTCGTGCGGGAAACCCGCGCGATCGAATATGCAAAGTAACCTTTGCGGCATCCCCGCAGCTAAGGCCCGTCCCGCCGGACGGGCCTTTTTGCAGCCTGACGGTTGCGCGGCGGAGCGCAATCTGCTATGATGGGGGCGCGGAACATCAGTCTTTGTCCCGACGTTCGGGCGCCGGCGGCGAGTCGCCGCCGGTTGTTTGCCGCCTGGTTCGAATCGCGTGCGCTCACCCGCCGCCGCTTGCCGTATTCCAAGGCACACGATGTGTGCTCCTATACGGCTGCGCGGGGCGCGATGCGTCATCTGTGCTGTTCCGCGGAAAAGGAGTGGGGACCGATGATCGTTTACCGTGAGCTGGAAACCCTGACCCGGGATCTGGGAATCGGCGCCGGCGTCCTCTATGCGGCGGGCAACCGCCCCGAGGCACATTACCGCACCGTCTCAATCACCGGAAGGAATGGTACGGTGCGTACTTTATCGGTCCCCGATCCGATGCTGATGGCCATCCAGCGTCGGATTCTCTTCCGGCTGCTGGTCCACATGCCGGTCTCGCCGCAGGCCGCCGCCTACCGCTGCGGGGTCAGCACCCTGTCGGCCGCCCGGTTCCACATCGGAAAACCGGTGCTGCTCTGCCTGGATATCCGGCATTTTTTTGATAATATCCGCTATGCCGACGTCAAGCGCTATGCCTTCCCGCCGGACATCTATGCTGAACCGCTGCGGGTGCTGCTGACCCGGTTGTGCTACCTGCGCGACGCGCTGCCACAGGGGGCGCCGACCTCTCCGGCCATCTCCAACCTGGTGCTGGCCGATTTTGACCGGGCACTCACCTCTTGGTGCGCGCCGCGGGGGATCGCCTATACCCGCTACTGTGACGATCTGGCCCTGTCCGGTGACTTCGACCCCGATCAGGCATGCGAAATTGCCGCCGCACTGCTGCGGCAGCATGGTTTCCTGCTCAATCCCGCCAAAACCCGGATTCGCCGCGCCGGCACCCGCCAACAGGTCACCGGGCTGATTGTCAATGAACGTCCCAGCGTTCCCCGGGAATATCGCCGCGCACTGCGCCAGGAGCTTTACTACTGCCGGCGGTTTGGCGTTGCTTCCCAGATGCAGCGGCGGGGATTTTGCGGGAAAGAAACCAGCTACTTGCAGTCGCTGCTCGGACGGGTCAACTACCTGCTGCAGATCCGCCCCGACGACGTCGCCGCCAAGCAGGACCGCGACTGGCTGCTCGCGTTATTGCATACACAGCAAACGCCCTGACGGAAAGGATCCCGCCGGGGCGTTGTTTTTTCTTTTTCTCGCGCTATTGCTTCCCGCCGAGGGCCTCCGGCGCCGCGCTAAAGCAGTCCTCGCAGACGCATCTGCCATTGGACAGCCGGTGCAGCTTCCGGCTGCCGCCGCAGCAGAGACAGGTGTCCTGCTCCACATGCTCCCGGATCAGAATTGTCCCCTTAAACTCGTCGAGAAGGATATCGACCGGGGCTTCGGGGGTAAGACCAAGCGACTGCCGCGCTTCGAAGGGCAGCACCAGCCGCCCAAGATCGTCAATTTTTCTACCACTGGCGATAATTTTCATCCTGTTCCCTCCTGCTTCTGCATCATTTTGGAAAATTATACTATTTTTTTCCGAAAATGTCCAGAGGAACCGGCGAAAATTGGAAATTTTTGTGTTTTTTGCCCGCCAGGTCAATCTCGTCCCACCAGCGGCAGGCCGGCGGCATCGATGCCCCAGGCACCGAGCGGCGCGGTCACAACGATGGACAGCACCGCCACCGACAGCACCAGCTGGCCACAGGACAGCCCCACCGCCAGCGGCACCCCGCCGATCGCGGCCTGCACCGTTGCTTTGGGAAGATAAGCGATAACACAGAAGAGCCGCTCCCGGGTCGAAAGCCCGCTCCCGATGAGGCTCAGCAACACCCCCGCCGACCGGAATAGCAGCGCTCCCGCGATCAGCAGCAGTGCCCCCGCCCCCGCCGTCAGCGTATAGCGCAGATCCACCGCTGCCCCGACCAGTACAAACAGGGTCAGTTCGGCGGCAATCCAGAGCTTGCCGAACTTCTCCGAAAGCCGGCGCGCCACCGGAGCCGGACTGCGGAGCTGCAGTGCACAGGCCATCGCCATCACCGCTAGCATCCCCGAAAAGGGGACCGGAAGCACCTCCTCGAGCGATACCAGCAGAAACGCCGCTCCGAGCAGCAGGATGGTCTTGACGCTGTTTCGCACCGTCAATCCCCGCCGGTGACGCCACTCCAGCCCGGCTGACAGCAGCACCCCCGTCACCGTACCAGCCAGCGCACCGAGCAGAATGGACACCGGAATTCCTGCAAAGGCCCCAACCGCGGCTCCTGTCCCCTGCACAGCCCCAAGCAGGCTGCCGAAGAGAACGATGACAAAGACATCGTCAAGCGACGCTCCCGCCAAAATCAGCTGGGGAATCCCCCGGCGGCGGCCAATCCCTTCCTCCATCATTCGAACCATCCGCGGCACCACTACCGCCGGTGAGACAGCGGCAAGCACCGATCCCATCAGCGCCGCCTCCAATCGGGTGACCGGAAGCAGGCAAGGACCGATCAGCATGACGGCGGCAGTCTCGCAGAGGGCCGGCAGGAAGGAGAGCAGCAGGGCGGGCCGTCCAACCTGGCGCAGCTCGGCGGGGCGCAGCGACAGTCCCGCTTTGATCAGGATGACAATCAGGGCCATCTGCCGCAGCTCGGCCGAAACGCCGAGCATCGAAGGGGCGATCCGGTTGAGGCCGTATGGTCCAAACAGGGCGCCAACCGCCAGCATTCCGACGATCGGGGGCATCCGGAGCCTTCGGCAGATTGCAGCGGCCGCCGGGCCGAAGAGAAAGATGAGGGACAGTGAAGCAAGCATGAACGCATTCTCCTTTTGGGCCGCAAAAAAGGGCTGATTCCCCCTGCGACCGTTTGATCACAGAAGTCATCAGCCCTGTCAGGCGGTTTCGGTTTCCCGTGGGAGTACTTCATTCCCGCCGTCGATGATATCAGAAGCCGCGTCTGCTGTCAAGGACGAATTGTCCGGCGTCAGCTGCGTACGATCCGGGCGGCAATCACCGTCATATCGTCCTCGTGGCCGTCGGTGCGGCGGGCTGCGGCGGCATCAAGCAGCCCGGAGCAGAGCTGATCAAGCGGTTCAGCAGCCAGGGCGTTGAGTTCGGAGGGGATCCAGCCCGCCCCCGAATCGGTCACCCCATCCGACACCATAACCACCAGATCCCCTTCGGCCAGCGAGAGGGTGGTCCGTTCCGCCTCGGCCCCGTCGAGAATCCCTACCGGCAGCGACGGGGTCTCGATGGCAGCGGCCCGCCCCTGCCGCAGCACATAAGTTGGCGCCGCCCCCGCCTTATACAGATCGAGCCGGCAGGTAAAGAGGTCGAGGATTGCCGCATCAACGGTGCACAGCCGCTCCTCCCCGCCTCCCGACAGCAGCGCCGCGCTGACCAGGCGGAGTGCCGGCTGGGGGGACGCTCCCGCGGTAATCAGCCGTTCGAGCAATTCGGTGCAAAGCCCCGCATCCACCGCTGCCGGGCTGCCGACCCCCATCCCGTCGGCGAGCAGCAGTGCCGCCCTGCCCCCGACCTGCGGCAGAATCCGGCAGTCATCTCCACAGTAGCGGTTGCGGTGGGCCGCCCGCTGCAGAAAAGCCGTCTCGATGCAAAATGGCGTCCGGGCGCTCCAGCAAAGCCGGGCCTCCCCGTCCCGCAGCGAGACCTGCGGCTCACCGATCTCCTCCCCGAGTGCCTCGGAGAGCTCGGCGGCGGTCTCAGGGGAGGAAAGCCGGGCGGCATGACGTTCCGGAAGCCGGGCAAGAATGCCGATCCGTCCCTCTCCGTCGAGGTAGCAGCTGAGCTCATCCAGCTCCCGGCAGCGCCCGCGCAGCGCGCGGGAGACGGCGTCAGCCGTCGCATCGGGGGCACAGCCGTAACCCGCAAGGGAATCCGCCAGCGAACAGAGCAGCGCTCCCATTCCATCGAACTGATCGGACGCGACACTGCGAAGCTGGGAGAGCTGTCGGCGCTGGGCACGGCGTTCCCGCACCGTTCCGGCCCGTGCATTGAGCGCGTCGAGCAGGCTGTCCCGGCGGGGGCAAACAAAGTGCGGAGGGAGATCCTGCGCCGTTGCCGTCCGCCCGCTGCGAACCGCCGCAAAGGCCTGTCCAACCGCATCGGCGGTGTCGCGGTAGCCGCTCTGCCAGCAGCGGGGCGAGTCGGGACAGTGGCGGCAGACCTCTGCACAGGCGCGACTGAGCAGCTGGTCGGCGTCCTCGCCTCGGATCGTCTCAAGCTGCCGGGCGATCTCCCCGGTCAATGTGCCGATCCCAGACAGCGCCTGGCCCAGTTCGGTCAACCGGGACACGGCGGCCTGCCGCAGCATCCGGCCCGACGCAGCATCAGCACTGCGGATCAGCCCGAGCCGGCGAATCACCTCGGGCGGGGCAAAGAAAAAGAGTCCAGACGCTGCCGCGCATTCAACCGCCAGCGCCAGTGCTGAAGGGGACGGCGGACGCTGTGCCGCCAGCGCGAGCAGCGCCCCCGCCGTCATCGAAACCGCACTGCCAAACCGTCCCAACGGGGAAAAGACCCCGGCTGCCAGTCCGGCCGCGCAGTAGACCGCCAGCATCCAGGGTTGTCCGGCAAGGGCGGCAACCAGCCCGGCAGCGATGGCAGCGGCGCTGCCCGCTCCGGTGGACAGACAGTTGGCGCAAAACAGCAGGCAACAGAAAGCCAGCATCCGTGCCGGAGAAAAGCCTCCGACGGTGAAAGCTGAAAAGCCCATATAGAGCACCGCCAGCCCCACTCCGATACAGACCCCGCTTGTCCGGGTCAGCGTGGCGCCGGCCCGCAGCGCCCGGGAAGCCTTGACAAAAAGCATCCCGGCAGTGGCGGTGATGGCCGTCTCACAGCAGACCAGCGCAACGGAATAGGGGGTGGGACCCTCCGACAGGATGACCGCCAGGCCGGTAACCGCGATGGACAGGGCGGCAAGCAGCGGGGTGTAGAACTGGATTCGATGCCGGGGCAGAAACCCTAGTGCCCAGCGCAAACCGAAGAGCAGGGCCAGCGAAGCGAGATAGCGCAGCGAGCCCGCTCCGGCAAAGAGCAGCAGGTAGCCCGCCATCGCCCCGGCTGTCGCCGATACGGCCAGATCGGGTGCGGCGGCTCCCGCCCAGGCCACCCCGAATGGCGCGGCAGTCAGCAAAATCGAAGCGCCGCTCATCACAAACCCGACGGCGGCGTAAAGCAGCTGCTCGAGCGGCTCCCGCAGAGCCGAAAGCCGCTGCGGCAGCCGCAGCGTCCGGACGGTAGGCATGTCCATCTCATTGCATCCCCTTTTGCAGTGAAATAATTGGAATAATCTGGTTATTCTATTGTAGTACGCACGGCTCGCAAAGGCTGTCGCAACACCGTCGGGGAAACGGGTCGAGCCGCCTCACATCCGGCGAAGGAACGGCAGTTTTCTGTCAAAATACCGGACCGCTTCGCTTCCAAAGCCGCTCCGTGCTTGACAACCAGGCCGGTCTGTCCTAATATAAGGTCATAATCCGGCCAAACACCCCGCGGTTTGTGCCGCAAGACGTTCGATGGAGGAACAAGACAATGATTGATTATAGCCATCCCCGCACCCGATTCGCACCGAGCCCCACCGGCTATATGCATGTGGGCAACCTGCGTACCGCCCTTTACACCTACCTCGCCGCCAAGGCCCAGGGCCAGAATGGCACCTTTATCCTGCGGGTCGAGGATACCGATCAGGAGCGGTTTGTGGAGGGCGCGATGGACGTCATCTACAAAACGCTGCGGGAAACCGGCCTCAACTGGGACGAAGGCCCCGACGTCGGCGGCCCGGTCGGCCCGTATATCCAGTCTCAGCGCGGGGAGATCTATGCAAAGTATGCCCGCCAGCTCATCGAACAGGGTGATGCTTACTACTGCTTCTGCGACAAGGAGCGGCTCGAAGAGATGAAGACGCTGCAGCGCGCTTCCAATATCGCCCCCCGCTATGACCGGCACTGCCTGCGCCTCTCGAAGGAGGAGGTCGCCGAAAAGCTTGCATCGGGCATCCCCTATGTCATCCGCCAGCGGATCCCCGACGAGGGAACGGTCACCTTCCACGACGAGATCCGAGGGGACATCACGGTCGAGTGCGCCACCCTCGATGATCAGATCCTTATCAAGGCCGACGGTATGCCGACCTATAATTTCGCCAACGTCGTCGATGACCACCTGATGGGGATCACGACGGTAGTGCGTGGCACCGAGTACCTGTCCTCCGCGCCGAAGTACAACCTGCTCTACCAGGCCTTTGGCTGGGAGATCCCCAAATACCTGCACTGCCCGCCGGTCATGAAGGACGCCACCCAAAAGCTCTCCAAGCGCAACGGTGACGCCTCCTACCAGGATCTTGTCGCCAAAGGCTACCTCAAGGAAGCGGTGCTCAACTATATCGCGCTGCTCGGCTGGAGTCCGCGCGACGGTTCGGAAATTATGACTCTTGAGGAGATGAAGCAGGTCTTTTCGACCGAGGATATCTCCAAATCCCCCGCCATCTTCGACCCGATGAAGCTCAACTATGTCAACGCCGAATATATTCGCCGGATGACCCCTGAACAGTTCCTTGAAGCGGCTACCCCGTGGATCCGCCAGGCGGTCACCCGGGAGGATGTCGACCTGTCGATCCTCGCTGAGGCGCTGCATCCGCGCTGCGAAGTGCTCGGCGAGATTCCCGCCCAGCTCGACTTTGTCGACGCGCTGCCCGACTACGACCTTGAGCTCTTCACCTCCAAAAAGATGAAGACCAATCCTGCCGTCGCCCTTGACTCGCTGCAGAAGATCCGCCCGGTCCTTGAGGGGCTTTCCGATTTTTCGATCGGCAGCATCCACGATGCCCTGTTCCGCCTGATTGAATCGCTCGGCTGCAAAAATGGCATCATTCTCTGGCCGCTGCGGGTCGCCGTCTCGGGCAAACAGTTCACCCCTGGCGGCGGCATCGAGCTGGCCGCTGCGCTTGGCAAACAGGACACGCTGCGCCGGATCGACATCGCTATCGAGCGGCTGTCAGCGTTGGGCTGACCGTTTTCCCCGTATCCCAAGGCGCCGGATTCCCAGAAAGGAATCCGGCGCCTTTTCCCATCCTCAGCCTCCCTTGATCGGATAGGCCGCGATATAGGTTCCACCGACCTTCTCGACCTTTACCCGTTGGCCGACTGCGAAGTTCACCGACGCGTTGCAGGGATAGCGCTGGGGTCGTGGCATCGTCTCCCCGTCGAACTGCAACTTGACTCCATCGGAATAAACGCTGGTCACCGTCGCCAGCTGGTAGTGCTGTGGTCCGGCCTGCTGTCCCTCGAGCTGCCGCAACTGTTGATAACTCCAGTTCATACCGCCACCACCTTTCGTGCGGTATGCCGGTAGCTTCCTCCCGGCCCAAGGGTCAGTTCCCAGCCGGTTTCCCGCAGAATCTCGCTGCCGACGGCGGCCAGTTCACCGATCCAGTGGGTTGGAACCGGCGCCGTCTCATAAAAGACTGTCTCGGTCATATACAGCGAATGCGAGAGCAATTGGCGTGCACGGGCTTCGAGGGCCTCCTGGTCGGCAATGCCGTCGAGGAAGACCACTGGCGCACAGATCCGCCGGCCCCGACGCACCGTCGAGAGAGGGGAAAACGGGCTGTCGTTGACCGCCGTAGCAACCATCGGCGCACCCTCCCCGCTGGGCGGAGCACAGACCGCTGTAAAGACATTGCAGGCCGAATAGAGGTCGGTCTCGCGGGTAGTCCCGCCAATCAACAGCCCCGTGTCGTCGACGGTAAACTGTCCCCCACCGGTTCCCTGCGCCGGAGCCAGGCGAGCCGCACCGTTGCGGTCAAACCAGATCCGGTCATATCCAATGGCATCGAGCAGATCATTGACGACGGTCAGCAGCTCGGTGCCAATCTCCCAATCCCCGAGGGCCAGGGGAATCAGCCGGCCGGTCGGTTCGGCGATGACCCGGGTGATGCCGCAGTCGGCCAGCAGCGAACCGATCGCGTCGAGATAAGGGGTGCCAGGGGTAAAAAACAGGGTATCTCCTGTGCGCTCCTGCCGCAGCAGCAGTGTCTGATCATAGGCTTCGACCTCCCACCAGACGCCTTCCGGCCCATCGGTCTCAGAGACGGTCGCGGCCAGAAATTCCCCAAGCGGATAATCGACTCCGTCCACCGTCTGGACTGGGCGCAGCCGATCGTAAAACAGGTCAGCGCCGTCCACGGGGCGCATTCTGGCCTGCATTGCCACCCGAATGTCAGCACTCTCCTCCATTCGCAGCGAGATCTGTTCGGCGGGTGCCTCGCAGAAGAAAGCGCCATCCCGCCAGATCTCCAGACGCATGGAGAGGCCGAAGGTTCGGTCAAGTCGATTCATTGCATTCCCTCCAATCCGTTTCGGAGAGGGTGAGGGTCAGATCAATTCCTGTCTCCCGCGTCTCGGAAAGGGAGGCAAGCACCCCGATCACCCGCGCACCGACGCTGTCCTTATAGAGGACCGTGCGCCCCACCAGAGCGCGCAGCTGCTCTGCCGCCGCCTCCTCTCCAGGAAGAAGGGAGTAGGAGAGCAGGTGCAGCCGTTCCTCCCAGGGAGAGACCTCAGCCACCGGCAGCGCCCGACCCGGCCGGTAACAGGGGGTCACCTGGCGGGAGGAATGAATGACGTGAGACGGTGGTCCGCCGCGGCGCAGCGACAGCAGAATCCAATCGATCTCTTCCCCATCGATGGCTGAAATTGCACCGCAGCGGCAGATGGGCGCGGCATCGGCCGGCAGTGAGAGGGCGTAGTAGTTCCCGGAAACCCCGCGCACAGTGTAGCTGCAGTTTCCGGCACTCAGCCAGTCAGTCCAGCCGCTGCCACTGCAGACAGCGATGATCTCGCCGTTGCGGCAGACCTCAAAGGAGTCAAAACTGCCCTGCGCTTCCCAGGAGAGGGCCACCCCGTTTTCAATCGGGACAGCGGTCAACGCAACGGTGCCGGGCGGCTGGTTGACGACGGTCGTTGTGGTTTCGGCCCAGTTGCTCCAGTAACCAAGTGCCGACTGAATCCGTACCGCGATTGAGCAGTCGCCATCCGGCAGCCAAACCGGAACCTGGGCCTCCTTTTCGGTGCCGAAAACCGGCCCGCTCTGCCATGTCCCGGCCCGCAGTTCCCAGGCCTGCTGATCGACGGACTGCCAGCGGACGGTCGGCCGCGGGCTCTGCCCGACCGACAGAATAACAGGCGGATCGGGCAGTCCATAGACAACGATCGAAGCGGGCTCACTCCATTCGCCCGGAATCCCATCAGAATTGCAGGTGCGGACCTGCCACTGCAGGTCTCCGCTCGGCAGTTCCCCCGCACCGATGGTGACGCTGCATCCGGAGCCCGTGACGGTGGCCAGTGCATTCCAGCTTGCGCCGCTGTCGGCACTCCACTGCAGCTCGGAGGCGGTTGGCGCCGTTCCGGTCGCGATGATATGCTCCCAAACAAACTCCACCGGCTTATCGCCGCTCAGGTAAAGTCCGACCGGCGATATCGCCCGGGCCTGTGACAGCTCATCGATGGTGCTAAAGGGGTACCAACCCCGGGGGATCTGATAAGATGCGCCATCCGCCATGACGATTTCGGCGACCCGCCATTCGGCGGTGGAGGAGGCGGACGGCAGCGTTCCCGCCGGGATAACCACCGCTGTTTCACTGCCCGCCAGGACGGTGTGGGTCTCCTCCGACGGGCCACTCCGCCACTCAATCCGCGCCGACTGTTGGGCAATCGGGGTGCTGACGGTGAAGTTCTTATTATAGTCGACCCGCCAGGAAAAGATGGCATCGGCCATGTCGTCGACAAACGCCCCGACATCGGGAAGCCGGTCCTCCGGATAGGGCGGCTGAATGGTGCCGAAACTGCCGGGAGAAAGGTTTCCCAACTCGTCGAGCGGGACGGTACAAACCCCGCCCCAGCCCGAAAAGGTGATGCGGTAGCGGATGATCAGACCGCCATCCCCCTGGTGGCCTTCATCGTCCGCCGGAAAGGTCCCGGCCGGGACGGTCACCGCCGCCCAGTGAGGGCTTCCCTCGCTGGTCGTCACCGGAAGGGAGAGGCTCTGCTCGGGCAGCACCGTTTGTCCGCCCCGGATACCGGACCAATAGAAGGTCGCATTTCCCGAGGGAATGACCTCGTCATCCCCGTTTTTGATCGCCGCGGCAAAGATCGCATCTTTGTCCTGATCAAGCACCGGCAGGGCTGTATCGGTCGGAAAGATCGCCGGGGTTGACATCACTGCGGTATATCCGATTGCCATCTGTTCACCATCCTTTATAACCCATTCTCATTTCGATCCGTCTGTTCTCTCCGGCCGCCTCTTCCCGGATCTGCTGGCGCGGCGTGCCGGGGCGCAGTGCCCCGGTCCGCTGCGGGGAGGCCGTCACCGCCGTACGCCCCACCGGGGCTGCGGTCGTTCTGTTCTGCATGCTGTCGGTCACCTCCTTGCCGGACATGCCCCGCCGAAACGGGGCTGTCCCACTGTGCGGCAGCCTGGCGGTAGATCGCCGCGCAGAGCCGCAGATGTTCGACGCTGTCCATTCTGCCGCCGAGCAGCGCCCGGCAGGACTCCTCACCGAGGGTCCCCCCGATGAAGTGCCGGGTGAGGAAGATCAGCCGCCGCCGGCAGTCGGTAAGTCGTCTGGCTGCCTCCCGCCGTGCCCCGGGGGAGAGGGCGGTGTCCCGCGGCGGTGCCAGCATCTCTCGCAGGACCGCCAGCTCCCCGCACAGGCGCAGCATTCCGGGAAACTCCCGTTCGGCGGCGCAGAGGGCCTCTTCCCCCTTGCCGGACAGCCGTTTTCGAATCAGGTCAGCGGCGTCCATTGATATCCCTCCCCGTCGGGTGTCAGGTTTCCTGGCTCGAACCGGTCGACCCAGAGGGTGAGGAAAAACTCCCGCCGTTCTCCGGCCATTCCTTCCCCGGCCCCGTCCAGGAGCAGCAGCCCCTCACCCCGGCCGCCATTGGGGCCGGACGGGTCGGCGGCGCGGTCATATTCATAGAAGATAACCCGGCGCTGTTGCGGCAGGCAGAGCCGCCCAAAGACCAGTTCCTGGGCGGGATCGCCCGGAATCCGCCAGCCGTGCAGCCGGTAAACACGGGAACGCCGGGTCAAAACGGTAAAGGACTCCCCGGCGGGATCGGCCGGGAAAAAACGCTCGCACTCCTCGCCGCAGCGAACCTCGCAGGAGAGGATCCCGGCCGCCAGCGCAACCGGCTGGGGATTGTCGGAGGTCCCGGCGTCGAGCAGCAGCAGCCGGCTTTCGTTGGTCGGATAGTTCGTATCAATCAGCCCTTTCATATTCGAGGAGCAGTTCTCCTCCATAGGTTGCCTCACTGCCGGTCTCGTCGTAGGAATCGAGGCCTCCTCCTTCCCAGCCGAGCGACAGAGCTCTACCCTCCTCCTCGAGGTCAGGCAGCATTCCCTCCCGGTCCTGATCGGCGATCCAGCCGGCGATCTGTTCGAGCAGCGCCTCATTATCGGTGCGCTCGGCGTCGGACTGGGAAAAGCGGCGCACGGTCAGCCGGTAGCGGCAGCGCAGCAGCCGGCTTCCATCGAAACAGCGGGTAATTTCGGTGCGGCCCGTGGGAAAAAGGGCGAAATCGCCGGCCTGGTCGGTCCAGCCGGTTTTGATGCGGCCGCCGGACAGCGCGGGACATCCGGCGAGATAGGAGCGCAGCGCGCCAATGATGCTCATCGTACCACCTCCTAGTACTGCGAACCGTCGCACCAGATTTTCCAGTGCGCCAGTCCGCCGAACGGCATCCGCCGGATGGAGGTGACGGTGCTGACTGGCCCGAAGGCACGCAGCTCGGAGGGAGAGTGAAGGATCTCGTAATCGAGCAGTCCTTCAACAATCCGATCCCCCACCTCAACGGTCCAGCCTTCGTCGTCAAACTCACCGGGCGGATGATACTGCGATTCATGCCCCTCAAACGGGATGAGCAGCACCCCGCCGGCATCGGTCAGGGCGCCCTGGCCGGTACTTCGTTCTCCCGAGGTAGCAGCAAAGTAAACCCCCACGATGGGGATTCGGGTCCACCGCTCCGAGACGCCGCCGGTATCGGCGGCAGTCTCGATTCGATGATAGAGGGTCACGGTTTGTTTGAACATGGTTCTCCCCCCCGGTAAAGCAGGCCGGTCCCATCGAGGTAGCGGGCGGCGGCGGCATAGAGTCGCCGCCCCTCGCTGTCCTCATCGAGCCGGTAGGCCCTCGACCAGTTCCCGACCATCTCGCTGCTGATCCGGCCGGTCTCCCCCTGGGCCAACAAATCGGCAATGGCACAGCAGGCCATCCGGACCGGATCGGAACCGGCCCGGCCGGCCGCCCGCCCGAAGGTCACCTGGTCAAGGTAGGCACTTGCCTCCCGGGCCCAACGGGGAAATCGTTCCTCATCGAGGCGGTTCCCGCCGTATTCGTCCCGATAGCAGCTGTAATCGGCATAGATCATCCCGCATCACTCCTGTGCCGCCAGCGACAGGGTAGCCGAAGTCGCCGCATTGCTGATGGTCACCGAAGCGGTAGCCGGATGATATCCCTCCATCTTAGCCTGAACACGATAAGCGCCGGGGAAGAGGAAGAATTCAGCGACACCCGAGGCGGAGGTCTTCGCTCTCACCCCATTGACCTCGACCGTCGCGTTCTCAAGCGGGCTGCTTCCGTCATTGACGGTAACCGTAAGTTTCTGGGTAGTGGCAGGGGTTGCCGGCTCAAGGTAGGCAAAGGGGCAGCCGAGCCGTTCGCCATCCATGCGGGTAGCGGGGTTGGGCAGCGCCCAGCCCATCCGGAAGACGACCCGCAGCGCGACCATGTCCTGCTGAGCGAGGTTATAGACAATGTCGCGGGTGGAAGGATCCTGGATGACCCCCTGATCGAGGATCTTGACGGTGATGTCCTGCCGGATCGCGTAGACCGCCTGAGAAAAGTCGCCGACGATCAGCTGGGCGACCGACGGGTCAAAGCAGCCGTTGGTCGGGAAATACATCGGGGCGCCGTCGAGGGCATACTGGGTGCTTCCCTGCATATCGGTCTTAAAGATGGGAGCGCCATCGGAAGTCTTGATGCCGCGCAGTTTGGCGCGCATCCCCATCGAGGCGACGGCGCCGGTCGACATATATCCGAACCGTTCGATGCGGGCGAGCAGTCCATTCTCACCCATAATCAGGTCGTAGTAGTCGGGCGACTCTCCGGGGGAGACGGCGTTTCCGGCCTGGCGGGCGTGGGTGATAAGGTCGGCGCTCCACTCAGCGGGGCGGTTAACTCCGAAGAGGATGGCGGCGTCAACCCGCTGACCGATCGCTTCGGCAACGCGGGGAGTAACCTCACCGATCAGGTCAACCGAAGCGTCATCCAGCACCGCCTCGGGAATAGGTACAATGACTGCCAGCTCGGCGGCAGTGAGATAAACGTTGTCCCAGCCCTGCCGGGAGACCTGTTTAAAACCGGTATCTCCGTTGACCCAGTAAGCCATCGGCAGCATATCCAGCACCGGGACTCTGGCCTGACGGCCGGTCATATTGGGAAGCCTGCGGGCCAAGCTCATAAAGACCGAGGACTTCGGGGTATCCTGAAGGACGGTCGAGACCACCTGCTCCTGGAAGAGCGCCTCAGCGGCCTGTCGGGAAATCATTGTCATCTCTGTATTCTCCTTTCAATCATGTCTGTGCGGCATAGCACAGACGGTTTAGTCCTTCTGTAACAGTGCGCGCAGTGCATCATTGGCAGCAGCGCGGCGGTCGGTAGCAAACGGAGCGGCGCCGGGGGTGGCATCGACAAATCGCGGAATATCGGCGTATTCGGCAAAAGCACCGGGATCCTGTGCGCCGAACGCCTCAAGAAACGCACCGTACTCCCTGGTCGCCAAATG
>CASEBP010000057.1 GCA_949285275.1 uncultured Oscillospiraceae bacterium
ATCCACCGCGCTGCTCTCTTCACCATGGCGCTGCTGTTGCTGATCGTTTCGCTGCTGACCGGACTTTCTTTCCGGTGGCACGGACGCTGCGGGTGACGGGATGCGCTGGCGGGAATGGCTGGGGCGGGCGGTGCTGGCTGCAGGTTTTTTCGGCTTTCTGCTGCTTTTCGGCGGCATACTCTTTGCAGTGATTTCCCGGGGAATCAGCTGCCTGCAACCGGCGATGCTCTGGAGAACGCCGAGTGTCCTTGAAGGACGGCAGGGCCTGCTGCCGCAAATCGTCAATACGGCGGTGATTTGCCTGCTGTCGCTGGCTGTTGCGATGCCGGCCGGGCTTGGCTGTGCGATTTTGCTGCTGCGTGCCGACCATCCGATGGGAAGGATGTTGTCCGCTGCGCTGGGAGCGCTCTCCACCGTACCGTCTGCGGTCTATGGCCTGTTCGGGCTGCTGGCCTTTTCCCAGCGATTGGGGATGCGGTATTCTATCCTCTCCGGTGCGCTGACGGCCGCGCTGCTGATCCTGCCCACGGCGGCGCAGACCGCCCATCGCGCCATCCAGGGGACGGTGCAAAGCGGCCGGACGGCGGCCCGGGCGCTGGGAGCGACCGAGGGGGAATTTTACAGGGGAATCGTGCTTCCGGCAGCGCGCAGCGGACTGGTTTCGGCCGGTCTGCTCTGTGCGGCCCGGGTGGCAGGGGAGTCGGCTGCGCTGCTGCTGACCTCCGGAATCGGTAATGCGCTTCCTGGAGCTGATCCCCGGGGATGGGGAAGCTATCTGCTTTCCTCCGGGGCCAGTCTGGCGGTGGGAATCTACCAGGCGCTGTTGGAGGGGGAGAACGATGCCGCTTTTGCAGCGGCGCTTGTATTGCTGGTGCTGCTGTCTTTGCTGGGATGGGCCGCACAGGCGCTGGGAGGGAGAGACGGTGGCGATTGATCTGACGGTGGAACGGCTCACCGCCCGGCGGCAGGACAGGGTTATCCTTGATGGGGTTTCCTTCCGAGCCCCGGGAGGGAGCACCACCGTCCTGATGGGGGCGTCAGGATGCGGCAAATCCACCCTGCTGCGGATTCTCAACCGAATCGATGCACGGGATGGCGAGCCCCAGCTGGAGGGGAGCATCCGGCTGGGATCCCAGGAGATCCTGCGGCCGATGGATGTTTGGGAGCTGGTTGAGCTGCGCCGCCAGGTAGGAATGGTCTTCCAGACCCCCGCCCCCTTTCCGATGAGCATCCGGGAGAATGTGGCCTATGGGATCCGGCTGCATGAGCGGCTCCCCCGCGCCGTGCTGCAGGAACGGGTGGAGGAGGCGCTCGAACAGGCGGCGCTGCTGGAGGAGGTTCGTGACCGGTTGGGAAGCGACGCACGCCGGCTGTCCGGCGGACAGCAGCAACGGCTTTGTATTGCGCGGGCGCTGGCGGTGCGGCCGCAGGTGCTTTTGCTTGATGAGCCGACCTCGGCGCTCGATCCTCTTTCAACCCGGCGGATTGAGGAGCTGCTGCTGTCGCTGCGGGGAAAGGTAACGGTGCTGCTGGTGACCCATCAGCCGGCCCAGGCGCACCGGCTGGCGCAGCGCCTGCTGGTGATGGAGAACGGGAAAATCGCAGTCAAAAGGGAGGACGCATCGGCATGCGCCCTCCCGGATGGGGTGAAATTTAATTTCGGTGGAGCAGGCATTCGGGGTTGACCAGGCCCTCGGGGGTTTCCCCGCGGCCCAGGGCGACCGCGTTGTGAAAAGCGGCTTGAATCAGCGCATCCTTTGCTTCGAAGGAGGAATCTGCGTTGTGGGTGCTCAGAATCAGGTGGGGCGCCTGCCGCAGCGGATGGTTGGGGGCGAGTGGTTCGCGCTCATAGACATCGAGTGCCGCGGCGGCGATCCGGCCTTCGGACAGGGCTTCGCAAAGGTCCGCTTCAACGAGGATGCCGCCCCGCGCCGCGTTGACCAGGACGGCGGTCGGCTTCATCCGCGCCAGCTGCGGCTTGGCGATCAGACCGCGGGTGGTATCGCTCAGGTTGGTGTGAATGCTGACAAAGTCGCAGCGTTCCAGCATCTCATCGAGCGAATCACAGTAGGTGATCCGGTTGGAAGAAGCAAAGGCCTCGTCGTGAACTTGGTCGTAGGCCAGCACCTGCATATCAAACCCGTGGGCAATCTGGGCCAGCTTTTTGCCGATTCGCCCCAGTCCGACGATACCGATGGTTTTGTGCCACAGTGAGCAGCCGACCAACCGTTCCCAGTGGCCGCTGCGGACGGTGCGGTCAACTTCGACCACCCGTCTGGCCGCCGCCGCCATCAGCGAAAAGGCGTATTCCGCAACGGCTTCGGCACTGACGCCGGGTGTGATGGCGACAGCAATGCCATGTTGCGTCGCGGCGTCGACGTCAATGCTGTCATATCCCACTCCGGTGCGGCAGATGGCTCGGCAGCGCGGACAGGCTTCCATGATTCGGGCGGTGTACGGGATCCCGGCGCCGATATAGACGTCGGCGTCACGGAGCTTTTCGATCAGCAGTTGCTCATCTCGAATGGTGGAGAAGTCGGGATAGAGCTCCCATTCGTATCCGTTGTCCCGCAGATAGGCATAGTGTTCCTCCATGTGTGGTGCGAGCGCCGGATCGAAGATCATATTGAGAAACGCCCGTTTTTTCATGACAAATCCCCCTTTGTGTGCCGGCCCTGGCCGGCAGCGCTGCGATGCTCTTATCCTAACGCGCCTCGAAGCACTTGTCAACGCAAAAAGGCGCGCACCGATCGGTGCGCGCCTTTGCAAAGCGGAGGTTCTCAGGCAAAATATCTCTTGAGGAGTCCGGCGAAGCCGCAGCCGTGGCGGGCCTCATCCTTGCACATCTCATGGACGGTATCATGGATTGCGTCGAGGTTGAGCTGCTTGGCCAGGGTAGCCAGTTCCTTCTTGCCGGCGCAGGCGCCATGCTCGGCAGCGGCGCGCAGCTCGAGGTTCTTCTTGGTGTCGGCCCAGACAACCTCACCGAGCAGCTCCGCAAACTTAGCGGCATGCTCTGCCTCCTCGAGGGCATATCTCTTGAAGGCTTCGGCGATTTCGGGGTAGCCCTCGCGGTCAGCCTGGCGGCTCATCGCAAGGTACATGCCGACCTCGGTGCACTCACCGGTGAAGTTGGCGCGCAGGCCCTCGATGATGCGGGGGTCGCAGTCCTTGGCGACGCCGATGCGATGCTCGTCAGCGTAGACGGTGGCGGTCTCCTTCATCTCCTCGAACTTGGAAGCGGGCGCCTTACATTGCGGGCAGAACTCCGGGGGGGTATTGCCTTCGTGGATGTAACCGCAGATGGTGCAAACAAACTTTTTCATGACTGGCTCCTCCTGTATTGTAAAATAGTATCGCGATTCGCGTTTGGAACGTTGCTGTTGTCTGATGACATCGTTATCATACCACACTGGTATGCTGAATGCAATGAAAAAATCTGATAAAAATGCTGTCTGATTCCGGGATAAAATAAACGAATTGGACAAATTTCCCTCAAGCGGCAGAACCCAGAACGGCCATTGCGAACCAGATGGTGTGCATAAAATTCCCGGTGGTGTCTCATACTAAGGGCGCAAGGGAGGTGAATATGATGGGAAACAAGAATTCGATGAACCAGTCCCAGAACCAGACGTCCAATCAGAAGCAGTCGGGCCAGTCCTGCAACCAGAAGCAGGATGGTCAGAGCTGCAACAAGACCGGCAGCCAGTCCTCCGCCAACCAGTACAGCAACAAAAAGTAACCGGCCGAAATGTACGCCGCAGGCCGGGCGAGGGGAGTTCCCTTTGCCCGGCCTGTTTTTTTGTACAGAAAGGCAGAGGTCATTGCGGAAAAAGGGTTCTATTGGTATAATGATCCCGGGATCAAAGCGTGCCGGCCTCTGCTGGGCGGCGGCTTTGATGAGACAGGGCGTCCACCGCCGAAAAGGAGGCTGTAATCATGAAATTTGCATTTGACCGGGTGAACCTCACAGAGATGGCCGATGAACTGATTGCGATCCGGCGGGATCTGCACCGCTTTCCGGAATCGGCCTGGACCGAGTACCGGACGACGGTGAAGATCATTGAGCAGATGGAAAAGCTCGATCTTCCGGTGCGGTACGGCAAGGAAATTCACAGCCGCGCCGATATGTACGGCCTGCCGGATGACCGGTATGCACAGGAATGCTACCGCCGCGCCAAGGAGGAATGCGGACGGGAGGATCTGCTTGCGGCGATGGAGGGCGGTTTTACCGGCTGTGTCGTTGAGATCAAAGGGGATCATCCCGGCCCGGTCGTGGCGATTCGGATGGATATCGACTGCAACGATGTCGCCGAAACCCTCAACCCGGAGCATATCCCGGCGCGGGAGGGTTTTGTCTCCACCCATCCCAACCTGATGCACGCCTGCGGACACGACGGTCATGCGGCGATCGGCATCGGCGCCATTCGCCTGTTGGCTGCCTACCGGGATCAGATGCATGGAACGGTTCGTTTTATCTTCCAGCCGGCAGAGGAAGGGCTGCGCGGCGCGGCTTCGATTACCAAATCCGGTGTTCTCGATGGGGTAAACTGGATTTTCGGCGGACATATCGGCCTCAAGCTCAACGAACTCGGTGCGATGGCGGCGGCGAGCCACGGATTCCTGGCGAGCACCAAGTTTGATGCGATCTTCAAGGGACGCGCCGCCCATGCGGGCGCAAGTCCGGAGATGGGACATAATGCTCTGGCGGCAGCGGCCTGTGCGGTACTCAATCTGTTGGCTATTCCGCGGCACAGCGGCGGAAGCAGCCGGGTCAATATCGGGACACTGCATGGCGGCACCGGGCGTAACGTCATCCCTGAGGAGGCGGTGATGGCCCTTGAAACCCGCGGCTTGACCACCGAAATCAATGAATTCATGACAGCGGCAGCCGAACGGGTTTGCAAGGCGGCGGCCGAGATGTATGAGTGCGGCTATGAAAGCCGCTTCATGGGAGCTGCCGGTTCAGCGGTTTGCGATCCCGAGCTGGTCAGCCGGGTGATCGATTCGCTCGGAACGATCGATGGGGTGACCCGAATTGTTGAGGATTTCGATTTCGGCGGCGGCGAGGACTTTACCACGATGATGGCGGAGGTTCAGTCGAAGGGCGGCAAGGCGACCGAGATGGTCTTTGGAACCCCCATCAAGGCACCGCACCACAATGGATTTTTTGATTTTGATGAACGGGTGATTCTGCTCGCGGCAAAGGCGATTGCTAAGATCGCGCTGGATCTTTGCCGGTGATTCTCCGTTTCTGTTCAACAAAGCGCCATGCCGTAAGGCATGGCGCTTTTCTTTACCGTTTCCGATTTTTTTCATAAAGGATCCGCAGTCCCTTGAGGGTCAGACTGTCGTCGAGGATGA
>CASEBP010000058.1 GCA_949285275.1 uncultured Oscillospiraceae bacterium
GGCTGATCCCGTCGATCTCCACCTGGTACCGAAATACTCTGTATGGATAGTTAATGGCCATGTTCTATTTCGTCCTTTCTGTATCCGTGTTGGAGGGATGGGATCATTCCGAAGCGGTCTTCTGAGTGATGCGGAAGATGACGAATTCAGCGGGCTTCACCGGGGCGATGCCGATCTGGCAGATCAGCCGGCCGTTGTCGATGTCGTCCTGGGTCATCGTGGTGGGGCCGCACTCGACAAAGAAGGCCTCAGAGGGGCTGGAACCGGCCAGAGCGCCATCCCGCCAGCAGGTGGCCAGGAAGGCTTCGATCGTCCGGGTGACCCGGCTCCACAGTGCGCTGGAGTTCGGCTCAAAGACCACCCAGTTGGTGTTGGCCTTGATCGACTCCTCCACATAGATGAACAGGCGGCGGACATTGAGGTACTTCCACAGGCCGTTGGAGCTGATGGTGCGGGCGCCCCATACGCGGATGCCCCGGCCGGTGAAGGAACGGATCAGGTTGACGCCGATGGGGTTGAGGATGTCCTGCTCCCCTTCGTTATAGGCGCAGGAGAGACCGGTGCAGCCCCGGACCACTTCGTTGGCAGGCGCCTTGTGGACGCCGCGCTCGATGTCGGTGCGGGCATAGATGCCGGCCATCGCGCCGGAGGGCGGGAAGTAGGCCGTGCGCTTGGCGCCGGCGTCATACATCTCCAGCCAGGGATGGTACATCGCGGCATAGGTGGAGTCGTACATATCCCGGAAGGCGGCCACGTCGTTGGTCTTCTTCAGGTCGATCGGGATATCCAGAATGGCGAAGCAGCTCTTCTTGCTCTCGCAGAAGCCGATGAGCGCGGCCTGAACCTCCGGTGCAGTCACGCCGGGGATCGCCATGATCGAGACGTTCCCATTCTCCCGGAAGGCCTGCAGGCCGGTGCGCTTGCCGGGGCCGTCGTCCTTGCCCAGGAAAGCGTCGGGGGTGACGGTGAGAACCGAGCCGTTGCTGCCGCCCTGAAGGGTGAGGACCATTTCCTCGCCTTCGCCGCCGCACTGCGCGTACGGCAGGATCGGGGCCGCTTTGGGGGCGGGAACCTCCTTGCCGTCCTTGTCCTTCTCCCGGGCGGGGGCTTTGGCCGGAACAACCTCAACGGCGATCAGATCGGATTTGCGGGTTCTGACGCAGATGTTGTTGAGGGCGTCGGGCTTGAGGGAAAGGTTCTCATAGGTCTCGACGTTTTCACCCAGACGGGCGCTGACGGTGATCTCACAGGTTTTGATGTACTTGGCGGTGCCGACTTTGGCATCGGCAACGTCCAGGGAGCAGGGGGCGTCAAGGGTGATGACCTTGTCGAGAACCCCCTTGACGGTGGCGTAGGCGGCGGTTTTTCCGTCGAAAAGCTCCACCACGTCGCCGGGATTGAAGCCGTCGGCATTTTTCAGGGTCAGGTCGGCTCCGGACATCGCCAGAACCTGAGTTTTGGCCTTGGAAGCGGGGGAGATGACCACCCGCAGATCTTCCGCCCAGGCGCCGGGGTTGGCGGCGGTGATCTTCAGCACGCCGGCTGTAATGGCGGCGGACTTGGCGTCGCCGGGAACCGCCCGCATGATGTAGGCCCGGGCGCCGCCGTTGGCGAAGAACTGCTCCACCGCGTAGGGAAGGAAGCGGTTGGCGCCATAGGCCGCGTCACTGAGATAGCCGCCGTAGATCCGCTTGTAGTCGGAAAAGCTGGTGACCAGCTGGGGCTGCCCGATGACCGGACCCCGCTCGGCAAGGCCGACAAAGCCTGCCGTGCTGGTGCTCACGCCCTGCATGGGTGTTGCGCCGGAATCATACTCCTCCACGTAAACACCCGGGGATAGATACTCTGCCATGTTGTTGCTTCACGCCGTGCGAGTTGGCTGGGGCCGGACGTGAAGCGCCCTCCTTTCTATGATGAGATGTGGCCCGCTGACGATATTCTCCAAAACCCCAGCCAGCCGGGTTTCGGATTCAAAGGTTGTGAGCGGGGCTCTGAGCCCCGGCCGCCAGACGCGTCCACCATTGGGAGAGCGCGGCGGCATTGTATTCCAACGCGGCGGCGATGCGCGCCTGCGCTTCGATATGTTCGGTGAGCTGTGCGCTGGTCCGGAAGACGAACCGTCCCTCCCGGACAAAAAAGCTTCCTCGGATTACCTCGCTGTTGAGCCGGTTGCAGAGATCCAGCGCCGGCCCAGTATCGCTGACCAAAGCGGGATGGATGCCGTAGACCAGAACCAGGCTGTCCCGGCAGAGGCAAACGGTCTGCCAGTTGCACCCGCCACTGGCAAATCGAAACCGGAACTGGTTCCCTTCGCGGACAAAGTCCACACCGCTGCGCTCCAGCAGGGCCGCCAGTTCCGTACCGCCGTCCGGCGGGAGATCAAAGGTCTGCTTCATGGAACCTGCCTCCTCAGTAGGAGAGCCCCGACGGGTCGAAGGCTCTGCTGCCGTATCCCTCCGCCGGCAGGCTCAAAGGCGCTGCGGTGAGGAGCTCACTTTGTTCCGGCACAGGAAAAGGAATGGTATCCACTGCGCCGGGCAGGGTGAAACGGGTCTGCTCCAGCGGGAGGGACTGCTGCCGAAGCAGCATTTCCATCCCCTGGTTGCCCATCAGGGAAGCCAGCGCTTCGAGCCGGTCGGCAGGCATATCGGTCAGCGGAACCCCCCGCAGCGCAGCAAGCGCGATCTGCGCGGGGCCGCCCAGCCGTTCCCGCTCGGGCGGCCGAAACACCGGATCAGTCCGGACGGTCTGTTCCTGGTGCAGTTCCTTCACCGGAATCTGCTGTTCCATCGCCGTCATCTCCTCCTTGATCGGGAGGCGGCTCCTGAGCGCCTACTGCTTCACGCAGCGCCTGGTCGAGCGCCTGGGAGAAGCCCGGCTCTTCAAAGGCCGCCAGCGCTTCGCTGGCCCGGTCGGAGAGAAAGCGGAGCTTGTTGATAAACTCCAGCTTCATCTGCCGCTTTTTTTCGATCAGTGCGCCGGTCCGGGTGAGAGCGTTCTGCAGGACGGCTTTCTCCTCGGGACGGTCGGTCCCTTCGAGCCGGTCGCGGTACTGCGCGAGCAGCGCCTGTTCCTGCGAGTCGTCCAAAAAGGGGTACATGGCGCGCAGGGTGTCCGCTCCGTTCTGTCCCATCTCGCTCTTCCCAAGGGCGAGGTCCTGCAGCGATTCCACCGTTCGCCTGGCATCCCGGAGGGTATCCACCACCAGGCCGACGGCGCTGTTGGTAAAGCCCCGGTTAAAGATGACCTTGTCGGGGCTGTGGCCCGGCAGGTTCCGGATGGGGGAGGCGGGTTCAAAGAGCTTGCGCTGCTGCCACTTGTCGGGCTGGGATTGGCCCACCGTCTTTTTCAGACAGGAAAAGAGCATCATCTTTCCGGTCCCCCGCAGCACCGCTCCCGAAAGGGTTCCCCGCTGAAAGGCGGTTTCGGAAAACCGGCGGAGCATCTGCTGATCCTCCGGTCCGCCCCGCTCATAGAAAGAGCGCGCAGAGGTGGGATCGGGCATTTCCCCTGGGGCAGGGGCCTCCTCGCCGGGGGACTGGCCAGCCTGCGCTTCGCCGCCGAGCTGGGCCGCATGGCGGCGTCCCATCGCGTCGAAGGTTTGCTGGAAGGATTCGGTCACATGATAGAGAGGATCCCGGTGCTGGAATTCCTGTGCGCCGGCCGCCCAGGCAAGCTGGCGGTTCAGCTCCTGCTCCAGCTTCAGGGGACGGGACGGCGCGGCCTTCTGCCGCCGGATACCCGTCTTCATCACGACCGCCTCCTCAGCGCCAGATCCATGCTCCGGACGATGTGCCGGAACTCCACCGGACGCAGGATGAAGTCGATGCAGTGCAGCCGCATCCCCCGGATGGCAAATTCCTGGGTGTCATCCACCAGGATAATCTGGCATTCGGGGTCGCGTTCCCGCAGCTGGCGGGCCAGGTAGAATCCGGTGTGGCCGCCGGAACATAAGTAAGCGATATCGAATCGCCCGCGGTGGGCAGAAAAATCGGCGGGGGCAGGAAAGCATTCCAGAACGGCAGGCACATGGTAGAGCCTGCAATACTGTTCAATCCAGACGCGCAATTGCTCTGCGGCTGCCGCGCTGTTTTCACAAACGGCGATTCTCACATTCCACCTCCGGCCAAGCGTTTCATCTTGACACCATTTTATAGGAATAAAATTTTCCGATCAACGATTCCGACATGAACCTCTTTTTATTGGTGCAGAATGCATCGGGCCGGCAGGGGCCGCCGCAGGCCGGGCAGGCGGAGAAAACCGAAACGCAAAAAGGAAAAATTCTCTTGACAAACGCGCGGGAATACGCTATGATCCATACAGTTAGTTGAAGCTAACTAAATCGCTGCTCCGCCGGCGCCTGCCTATCCTGTGGCGCAGGCTGCCAACATGATAAGAACGGGTGAATGCAATGACGCTGCTCAATGCGCTGGAAGGAAAAGAATATACAATTGCACAGATCGATACCGGGGACGAGGAGCTGGAGGCCTTCCTGTTTTCCCTCGGCTGTTACACCGGCGAATCGGTCACGGTGGTTTCCCGCCGCAAAGGGGGATGTGTTATTTCGATCAAGGATGGACGGTACAACATTGATAACCAGTTGGCGGAGGCAATCCGGATTTGACCGGCTGCCTTTTCCCTGTGAGTTAGCATCGGGTAACCCAAGGCCGGGTCCCCGGCCGGTCCGCGGGCGCTTTGGCCCCATTGGTTAGCCTAAGGCAACTCGAACGCGTGCTTGTGACCCAATCCGAAAGGGTTTAGAAAAAGGAGGAATCTGCCATGAGAATTGCCTTGACTGGCAACCCGAACTCCGGCAAGACCACGATGTATAACGCCCTCACCGGGCGCAACGAAAAGGTGGGCAACTGGGCCGGCGTTACGGTGGAAAAGAAGGAGCATCCCATCAAAAAAGTCTATTGCGGTGCTGCGGAGGATCTGATCGCAGTGGACCTGCCCGGCGCCTATTCCATGTCGCCCTTTACCTCGGAGGAGAGCATCACCAGCTCCTATGTGCGTCACGAGCATCCCGACGTCATCATCAACATCGTCGACGCCACCAACCTTTCCCGCAGCCTGTTCTTTACCACCCAGCTGCTGGAACTTGGCATCCCGGTGGTGGTGGCCCTGAACAAGAGCGACCTCAACGCCAAAAAGGGAACGGTGATCAGAAAAGAGGAGCTTTCGGCCAAGCTGTGCTGCCCGGTGGTGGAGACGGTGTCCACCTCCGCAGACGGCCTCAGAGAGGTGGTCGAGGCAGCGGTTTCCCACGCCGGAAGAGGGCAGCGGGCTCCCTATTGCCAGGGGGAGATTGATCTGTCCGATAAAAAGATTGTCGAGGAGGCGGACCGCAAGCGGTTTGCTTTTGTCAATCAGTTGGTGTCCCAGGTCGAGACCCGCAAGGTGCTTACCCGGGAAAGGGGGACGGGCGATAGGATCGACGAGGTGGTGGCCCATCCCATTGCGGGCATCTTCCTCTTTGCGGCGGTAATGTTCCTGGTGTTCCAGATCTCCCAGGTCTGGGTCGGGCCGTTTATCGCCGACTCCCTGGTGGCGCGGATCGAGCAATTCCAGGGATATGTCTCCGAACTGCTGGCGGATGCCAATCCGCTGCTGACTGCCCTGCTGGCCGACGGTATCATCGGCGGCGTAGGCGCGGTGGTCGGTTTTCTGCCGCTGGTTATGGTCATGTATTTTCTCATCGCGCTGCTTGAGGACTGCGGATACATGTCCCGCGTCTCGGCGGTGCTGGATCCCATCTTCAAAAAAGTGGGGCTGTCCGGCAAGTCGGTGATCCCCTTTGTCATCGGCACCGGCTGCGCTATCCCCGGCGTTATGGCCAGCCGCACCATCCGCAACGAGCGGGAGCGCCGTGCCACCGCTATGCTGACCCCCTTCATGCCCTGCGGCGCCAAGATCCCCGTTATCGCCCTGTTTGCCGGCGCCTTCTTTGAGGATGCCGGCTGGGTGAGCTTTGCGATGTACTTTACCGGGATCGTCCTGATCTTCCTGGGCGCGCTGCTGGTCAACAAGATTGCCGGTTATAAGAACCGGAAGTCCTTCTTTATCATTGAACTGCCGGAGTACAAGGTCCCCTCGCTGTGGTTTGCCTTCAAGGCGATGTGCGCCCGGGGCTGGGCTTATATTGTGAAGGCTGCCACCATTATTCTGCTGTGCAATACTGCCGTGCA
>CASEBP010000059.1 GCA_949285275.1 uncultured Oscillospiraceae bacterium
CAAACGGAACCCCCAGAATCTGCGAAGCCTCCGCCCCGACCAGCTGGCCCATCCGGGTGATTTTGAAGGCGGTCTTTTTGACGACGTCAGCCAGTTCCTGAATCGGGACCTCAGTGCCAGCCCGGCGCAGCGCCGAACGCACAACCCCGGGGCCGGATACGCCGACATTGATGACACAGTCCGGCTCCCCCACCCCGTGGAAAGCGCCCGCCATAAACGGATTGTCCTCCGGCGCATTGCACAGCACCACCAGTTTGGCGCAGCCGATCGACTGCCGCCCGGCGGTCAGGTCGGCCGTTTCTTTGACGATCCTCCCCATCAGCGCCACGGCATCCATATTGATGCCGGCCTTGGTACTGCCGACGTTGACCGACGAACAAAGCAGGTCGGTCTCTGCCATCGCCTGCGGAATCGAGCGGATCAGCGCCAGGTCCCCAGAAGAAAAGCCCTTTTGCACCAGCGCGGAATAGCCGCCGATAAAGTTGACGCCGATGGCATCGGCCGCCTTTTGCAGGGCATGGGCATAGCGGACCGGATCGCCGCCTGAAGCACCCGCCAGCATTGCGATCGGGGTAACCGCCACCCGCTTGTTGATGATCGGAATGCCATATTTGTGTTCGATACCCTCTCCCGTCTCGACCAGCCGTTCGGCGAGCCGGGTGATCTTGTCATAAACCTTGCGGCAGGAACGATCGATATCGCTGTCGGCACAGTCGATCAGCGAGATCCCCATCGTGATGGTGCGGATATCCAGGCATTCGTCCTGGATCATCTGGACCGTCTCGAGAATTTCATTGATATTGAGCATCCGTTCTTCTCCTTATATCCGGTGCATGGCATTGAAGATATTTTCGTGCATGACATGTGCGACCAGGCCCTGGTCGGTAACCGCCTGCTGCATCTCCTCTGAGAGCACCGAAAATTCACAGGTGAGCTGGCTGATATCGGCAAGCATCACCATCGAGAAGATTTCCCCCATGACCGTCTGGGTGACATCGATAATATTGGCATTGTGCCGGGCGCACACCGCCGCAGCTTTGGCAAGGATTCCGACCGCATCACGGCCGACAATGGTAATGACAGCTTTCATGGCTTCCTCCTAAAATGTGATCGTTTCCAAATCCCCGAGCAGGGTTGCCGGATCAAGGTCCGACGGAATCCGGTAGATGCTGCCGTGCAGACAGACTTCGGTCAACCGCGCGCTGTCGGGGGCACAGCTGCGCTTGAACTGCCCCGCGACAAACCGCCGCAGAAACAGGATCAGCTTTTCCCGGATGTAGGCGGGCTGATACTTTCCGGCGAATGCCGCACAGCTGTAATAGTAAAGCTTGGACGGCCGGAACCGGTAGCGAAGCATATGATACAGAAAATAATCGTGCAGCTCGTAGGGACCGATGATATCCTCGGTCTTCTGGGCAATTTCGCCGTTTTCCTGTGCGGGAAGCAGTTCGGGGGACACAGGGGTGGCCAGCACGTCGCGCAAAAACTCCTCCTGCGCGCCACCCAGCGCCGCCCGGCGCTCGACAAGCAGCCGCACCACCGTCTTGGGGATGCAGATGTTGACGTTATAGCCCGCCAGATGATCCCCGCCGAAGGTGCACCATCCCAGCGCCGCCTCGGACAGGTCACCGGTTCCCAGCACCAGCGCGCCCTCATCGTTTGCCAGATCAAACAGAATCTGGGTCCGCTCCCGCGCCTGTGCATTTTCATAGACGGTGTCCCGTACAGCGGGATCATGACCGATATCCTCAAAATGCTGGGTCACCGCCGCGCGAATCGAGATATCCTTGCTGGTTACCCCCAGTGCCTCCAACAGGCCGAGGGCGTTGAAATAGGTACGGTCACTGGTTCCAAAGCCCGGCATCGTTACTCCGATCAGGTTTTCCCGCGGCAGCGACAGGGTATCAAGCGCCTCAGCCCCTACCAACAGGGCGAGGGTCGAATCGAGCCCGCCCGATAGCCCCAGCACCAGCTTACGCAGCCGGGTGTTCTCCAGCCGGTCGCAGAGGGACCGCACCTGCAGCGCGAACAACTCATCAAGCCAGGCATCCCGCCCGGTGCCCTCGGCAGGGACGAACGGGTCGGCCGGCAGCGGCCGCAGCAGCCCCCGTTTCTCCCCCTGCACATCGGCGGAAAATGCCGCCGGCTGATAATGATTGAATGCCTTCTGGGTATGGATCACGTCGGCATCCAGATCACAGAGCAGCGAAATCGCCTCCCGCTCTGCAATCTGGCAGCCCAGCTCTTCCCCACACTCAAATACTGCCGCAAAACCGCGGAACACCTCAGGGCAGGAGCTTTCCCCGATTCCTCCGTTCGCCACCGCGACAGCACAGCCAAAGCTGCGCGAAACCATCCGCGCCGCCTCAAGGCATCGCCCGGTCGACCCGGCGGTGACCGGCGCACAGGACGGCACCAGCAGCAGATCAAAGCCGGTCTGCTGCAGCGCTGCAGCGCGGGCGAGCAGCTGCTCGGGATTCCCGGAGCAGACGGCAAACCGCAGCCCACCGCAGGAAAAGACGGTATCGGGCGGCAAAAACCGCTCGGAGCAGGGATGGCGCAGCCCATAGGGGGGATCATTGTCCGGCAGCAGGCCGATCAGTTTACCGGCGTGCAGCACCGCAATGGCCGAAACAGCGCCTCCGCATTCGGCAAGCGGAAGTCCCGCCACCAGAAAGCAGCCGAGCTGAGCCGAGAGGGAACACAACCGGTCAAGCTGGTCGGACGCGGCATCAAGCAGCAGTCCGGACGAAAAGAGATCTCCACAGGACGCGGACGAAAGGGCACAGGACGGCAGCAGAACCAGATCCGGCTGGCTCGGCGCTGCGCCGAGCAGCAGTTCCTGGATACTATCCCCGCACACAGCGGGGTCTCCGGGCTTGACCCGGTTGCAGGCGGCCATAATGCGAAGCATCGAATTCATTGATCCACCTCTCCTCTCGGTAAGCGGCATGATATCACATTCCCAGCTCTTCGCCGATCAGCACCACCGTGTGACGGGCACCATTGAGAGGACGCATGTGAATCGACATTGCCCGGCAGATCCGCCCTGGGCTGTTGCAGTCGATGCAGCGTCCCAGCGTCGCACAGGGGGTTTTGCAGCCCAGGCGCTTGGCGTTGGCCGGCGCGGCAATCTGACGCGCCCGGGTGATCGCCGCTTCCAGCGAAGGCGCAAGCTTATTGACGCCACAGATAAAGTAAACCCGCTTGGGCCCATAGAGCGAGGCAGAAAGCCGATTGCCGCTTCCGTCGATATTGACCAGCTCACCGGTCTCGGATACGCCGTTTGCAGAGGTCAGATAAACGGTAAACTCCGGATACCGCTGGCGGTCCTCCTTGTTCTTCCAGTGCCAGAGGACGGTATTATCCTGGCCGAGCAGCTCATAGAGCCCAAGCTGCTCACAGGTCACCGAGCCACCGAAGCCAACCGTCTCCCCATGAATCTCCCCCGCGAGATAGCGCTTCGCCTCCTCGGCCGTATCAAAATAAACCGCTTCAAAACCATGCTTCCGAAACGATTCCAATGCCTTTTTGTAGTCCATCTAAATATGCCTCCCTTTCCAGGCGGGCTAACCCGCCACTATCGTTTTATTTTCGCATAGTTGCCGTACAAAATCAATCCATTTTGTTGCGGTTGCGGCAAAATTTGTGCTATAATCCTCCTGAATTTCTTTGAGAAGCTTCCAAAATGCACCCTGCCGGAGGTATCCGCTCATGCCGCTGCTTGATCACCACACCCATTCCCGCCACTCGCCCGACGGCCGTGAGCCGGTTGCCGCGCTGGTAGAGGCCGCCTTTTCGGAGGGGGTATCGACCCTCGCCGTCACCGACCACTGTGACTGCGGCCTTCAGCAGGTGTTCGACTGGGAAGAGCGGCTGCGCGGCTCGGCTGAGGAAACCGAAGCAGCGCGTCTTTGCATCAGAGAGGGGCTGACCCTGCTCTTTGGCATCGAACTGGGACAGCCGCTGCATGACCAAAAAGCCGCCGAGGATATTCTCGGGCGGTATCACTATGACCTGGTTATCGGCTCGCTGCACAATTTGCAGGAAACGCAGGATTTTTACTTTCTCCAGGACACCGAGGCTGATCCGGCCGTACTGCTCACCCGCTATTTTGATGAGCTGCTGGAGATGGCCCGCTGGGGCGGGTTCGATATCCTCGCCCACCTGACCTATCCCTACCGCTATCTCGGCTACGAAACCACCCCGCCCATCGCCTCCTTTGAGGAGCAGCTGAGGGAAATCTTCACCTGCCTGGCGCAAAACGGCAAGGCGCTGGAACTCAACACCTCCGGCCCGGCCCGTTCTCCCGGCGGCAGGATGATGCCCGAGCTGTGGGAACTTCGCCTGTTCCGGTCATGCGGCGGCGAGCTGGTCACCCTCGGCTCGGATGCCCATGCAGCCATTCATGTCGGCAAGCAGCTCCGGGAGGGACAGGCGCTGCTGCGGGAGGCGGGCTTTCGTTATCAGACGACCTATCGCGGACGAACCCCCGTTCCGGTTCGTCTCTGAGCCAAGAATCCGCTCGAAAGGAGGGGATGAAATGACCAGTACTTCTTCCATTGGAATAATCGGCGGCGCTGACGGGCCTACCGCAATCTTTCTGGCCTCCGGAGTGTCTTCCTTTGTACTGCTGCTTCTGGGAGTGCTAGCGGTCGTCGCCGTTGGCGCGCTGATCGCCCTCTACCTGCGCCGGCGATAATCCGGTTACAAAAACGGCAGGCTGTTACCGCGGTAACAGCCTGCCATTTTTTTGCTGCGTAAAATTCAGCGTTTTTTTGCGGCCTCAAGCCCCAGCTCGGAGGCACAGTGAATACAGACGTTCTTGCCCTTGAAGGTCGTCATCTGATCGGTCTCCCCGCAGAAGACGCAACAAGGCTCATACTTTTTCAGGACGATACTGTTCTGATCCACATAGATCTCCAGTGCGTCCCTCTCGGAAATCCCCAGTGTCTTGCGAAGTTCAATTGGCAAAACAATCCGTCCGAGATCATCGATCTTCCTCACAATACCAGTCGCTTTCATAGTAAATCCCCTTTTCCCCTTTCGGTACATGACATGTTCTGGCTTTCCAGAACCCCTTAACATGGACTTTGTTAGTATAGCGGATTATTGTCATTTTGTAAAGAATGAAAATGTTAAAAAATGTAAAATTATTTCACTTTTACTGATTTTATCGGAAATCCATACGAAAAATGTGAGGAATTTTTTCTCTGCATTGCTCATAATGTAGCATGGAAAGAGGTGAAAAATATGATGACCATTCTGTTCTGCGCCATGATCCTATCCGGGATCTTTCTGGGGGGACTGACCGGAAGAATGCCCCAGGTTTCCCAGGCTGCCATCGAGCAATCCGGCGAAGCGGTGACCCTCACCCTTTCCCTGCTCGGGAACTTTTGTCTGTGGGGCGGAATGATGCGGATCGCCGAACAGGCCGGTCTCACCCGTGCGGCCGCTTCCTTCTTCTCCCCGCTGACGCGGCGGCTTTTTGGCGGCCTCAATCCGAAAGGGACCGCGATGCGGGCGATCACAATGAATCTGACCGCCAATCTGCTCGGCCTTGGGGGCGCCGCCACCCCGCTGGGCATCACCGCGATGAAGGAGATGAAAAAAGAGGAACGTGCCAGCCATACCGCCACCAATAACATGGCGCTTTTTGTGGTCATGAACACTGCCTCGCTGCAGCTGATTCCGACCACTACCGCCATGCTTCGCAGCGCGGCCGGATCGCCTCATCCCCTCGACATTCTGCCCAGCGTCTGGCTGGCCTCCACCGTCTCGGTCCTCTGCGGCATCGCCGCCGCCCGCCTGCTCTCCTTCTGGAGGGGAGGACAATGAGCGGGATCGGGGATTGGGCGATTCCGTCGGTCATCTTTTTGATTCTGATGGCGGGATGGCTGCGAGGGGTCAACGTATTTGACTGTTTTCTGGCGGGGGCCAGGGAGGGAATCTCCACTGCGTTTGATATTCTGCCTTCCCTGGTGGCGCTGGTGCTTTCAATCGGGATCTTTCGCGCTTCGGGCGCCCTCGATCTGCTGACCACCGCCATCTCCCCCGCAGCGCGTCTGCTGCTGATTCCCCGGGAGGTCGTGCCGCTTGCCCTGCTGCGCCCTGTCTCCGGAAGCGGCGCACTGGTCATCTTCCAGGACCTGCTGGCGCAATTCGGTCCGGACAGTATGATCGGCCGGATCGCCTCGGTCATGGAAGGGTCGACCGAAACCACCTTCTATACCATTGCCGTCTACTACGGCGCCGCCTCGATCCAAAAGACCCGCCACACCCTTCCTGCTGCGCTCTTTGCCGATCTGACCGGCTTTCTGATGAGTGCACTGGCAGTCCGCTGGTTTTTCTATTCCTGAACGCTTTGCAGAAAAGGGGGAAGCCGGTTCACGGCACCCCCTGTTTGGCGAGGATGGTTTCGATTGCCCAAGCCACTCCGTCCTCCCGATGGGACGGTACAACCCAGTCGGCAGCGGCACGGACCTGCGGTTCGGCATTGGCCACCGCGCAGCCCAGCCCTGCGTATTCGATCATATCCCGGTCGTTCTCTGCATCCCCGAACGCAGCGGTCTGTCCGGCCGAAATGCCCAACCGCTCCCCCAGCCAGCGGAGCCCCGCCCGTTTTCCGCAATCGGGATGGACAACCTCTACCAGATACTGTGCCGACGTAGTGACATAAATATCCAAAATGCGGTCCCGCAGCTGGCGGATCAACGTCTCCCGCCGGTCGGGATCGGGCAGCACGACATCGAACATATCCACCCGCCCGCGGTTTTCCCAGACAAACCGGCGAATATCCTCCACTGGGCGCCGGGTTCTCTTCAGATAATCCCAGCGGATCGCTGTGGTCGGGGCATACTGCGACGGATCGCGCAGGTACTGCGCCGAAGCAAAGCCCTGTCCATCAATAAACACCTGCAACTCCAGGGCAGGATCCACCTGCTCCAACAGCGCCTCCACCGCAGCGGAGGACAGCACCAGCCGATGCAGCGCCTCTCCGGTCTGCAGATCGTAAACCGCCGCGCCGTTGGAGGTGATGGCATAGCGCAGCCCTGCGACCGACACCACCTCTTCCGGCAGCGAAAGGCGAGACCGTCCGCTGGCCACCACCACCTCGATGCCGGATGAAAGCGCCCGCTCGATCGCACGGCGGGTACGCAGGGTCAGCCGCCCCTCCCCATCCAATGTGGTATTATCCAGGTCAAGCGCAATAAGGCGGATCTCCTTCATCCAATTCCTCCCGAGCCGTCCGGCGTATTTTCGACCATGATACCACGCACCAGAAAAGCTGTCAACGCGGCGCAGCGGCAGTCTTTCTTCCACCATCTCACTGCGGTTCCAGAAAAACAGCAGCAGGAATCTGCATCGGACGGCGCACTACTGCTGTGAACCGATCGGGCGGCGCTTCCGGTGCCGGACGGCCAAGGGCAGACGCATTCGGCGTCCTGTGACATAATCATCCCCCGAACCATATCCGTTGGGAAGGAAGTTGCAGTATGAAACAGTTCCTGGCGCTTTGTTTCGCCCTTTCGCTGGTACTCGGCATGAATGCGGTTGCCTTTGCGAAAAAAAATGATGAAATTCTCCGTCCGGTCACCGCGATTGGCGCTGACGCCTATCTCTATGACGAGGAAATGTCCGCCGTCAATCTGGCAGAGCCGGTCTCCGGCGCCCGCTATGGGGCCACCTTCTACTATCCATTGCTCAGCCAGTCACTGGACAGCGGCGCCGGTGAGATGATCTCGGTCGCCCAGACCCTTCTGTCGCAGCGCAGAGAAACGGTCCGAGAGATCACGGCCCGGTATGAGGACGCTCAGCAGGAGGCCGAAGCGAAAGCCGCGGTTCTGCAGGCGGCCGAACTGCTCGCCGAAGAAGGGGAGGCGGTATTGACCGACGCCCGCACCGAGTTCCAGGCGGCGGAGAAGCAGGTCACCCAACTCAGCCAGGAACTGGCGGACGCCGAGGCCCTGCTGAACAAGGCCCGGCAGGCGCTGGAAGCGCTGTCGCTGTCCCAGATTCACTTCGTCCATGAATCAGAGGCAGTCGATGGCATCAAAATCAAATCAAAATGGGACGAGGTCAGCCACCCCGTCTCCCAGGTCGCCATCGAAAAGCACAAGGTGACCGGCCTCGCGACCGATCAGAAGTATCTCTACTTTCTCGCGGTTGAAACCCAGCCCGGCGACCGGACCGAAGCCGGAGACCTGAGTGGTACGATCCAGCTTCGTAAGAGCGGCAGCTTTGACTATGACGAGATGCAACTGCAGGTCGGGCTGACACTGGCCCATCCGCAGGCCGAATCTCCGGTCATCCCCACCAAACCCGCGATCTTCACCGAGGGCGTCGGATTTTCGGGAGACGCCCGGGAGGAGTTCACCTTTGAGGCCGATCCTGACAGCTACTTTATCGTCAATACCCTCGGTCAAAGCGAACTGCTGATCGGCGCTACATCCGACTTTGATCCCGCCATCGCCGAGCGCTATCCGCAGGCGAACCTGCGCTTTTTCTCCGGCAACGGTGCGGCCTTCAACAAGGTCGGAACCCTCTACCTCGCCGCAGAAGAAAATTCCTTTGTCTATCAGGTGGATGCGGACGGCGCTCTGCATCCGGTGGATGCCGAGTACGACGAATGGGACGGCACCTTTGCCATCCGTACCAAAATGCTGGGACGGTACGTTATTTCCGATATTCCGCTGCCGGTCTGACCGGTTCTCCCCTTCAAATCCCCTCCAAAATGGGCGGCACAAGCGTCGTGCCGCCCATCTTTATCGTCCCAGCATCTGTTGAAGCAGTTCAATCATCACCTGGGCATCTTTGGACAGATACCGGTCGCTGCGATAGATAGCGGCGATTTTTCGCATCGACGGCTGGTCGGCAATCACGCAATAACGAACCTGATTCTCCCTGACCGCATACCGCGCAAACAGTTCCGGCACCAGGGTAATCCCGATACCCGCCTCAACCATCGCATGGGCAGTCTGGAGGCTCAGACACTCGAGGACAATATTCGGGGAAAACCCGCATCGGGCACACAGCGACACACACAGCCGGCGCAGCATCTGCATTTCAGAAAGCACCACAAATGGATACTTCGCCAGATCCGCCAGCCGAACCTTCGGAAAGTCCCCCGGCACCTCCTGAATCGGGCAGTCAAACTGCGGAGGGATGGCCAGCAGCATTCGCTCTTCGGCCAGCAGAATACTGACCTCCTCAAAAGAATCCTCATGCGGCACATCGATGAGCAGATCCAGGTGTTCTTCCCGTGCCAGAGTATTGGTGGTTCCTTCGAGCAGTGAAACGGTACAGAGCGGCCGCCGCTGGTAGAATTGCCCCATCACAGCGGCGAAAATATAGGCACTGCGGGAATAGGAGACGCCGACCACCAGATGGGTCCGGGTTCCCTGGGCTACATCTGCAATCTGCCGGACGGTCTGCTCCTGGGAATGCAGCGCCTCCTGTGCCCATGCGGTAAACAGTTCCCCCGCGTAGGTCAGCGCCACAGGGGACTGTGTGCGATCGAAAAGCGGCGTTCCCAGCTCCTTTTCGAGGGCCTGAATGCTCTGGCTCAGCGAAGGCTGGGACAGATACAGCTTGCGCGCTGCCTTGGAAAAGCTGCGCTGTTG
>CASEBP010000060.1 GCA_949285275.1 uncultured Oscillospiraceae bacterium
CTCTCCTTGCTTTCCTGGTGCGAAAGAAACTTTTTTATCGCACATGCCGGAAAATTGGGAAGCATTTTCAGCCCATCATACAATGGTATTGTAAAATCGATGATTTCCATTTTCTCCTTCCTTTCCCCTGCTACAATGTCACGCCGTCACGCAGAATGCCGATCTGGTAAAATCCGCTTCGCTCGTTGCTTGTGCGGTATCTCCCCTCGGCGGCTGCGAGCACCATCTGAAACAGCTCCTCCTCCTTTCCCTTGAGGTCCGCCCCATCCAGCAGATCCCCCGCGTTAAAATCCATCCATGCCTGTTTACGCTGAAAAACCGCTGTGTTGGTAGCGATCTTCAGCGTGGGAGCCGCAAAAGCAACCGGTGTGCCGCGTCCAGTGACAAAAACCACCAGATTGGCGCCCGCTGCGATCTGTGCAGTAACCCCCACCAGATCGCTTCCCGGTCCCCAGACAAGGTTAAAACCATGCTGAACAGCCCTGTGACCATAGGGAATGACATCCATGACGGTGCAATTCCCGCCCTTCTGAATGCAGCCGAGCGATTTGTCCTCAATGGTGCTGATTCCCCCCAGTTTGTTGCCGTGAGAAGGATTCCCGCTGGCACTGGCGCCATACTTTTCGATATAGCCCTTGAATCCTTCGATAAGCTGTACAATCTTTTCAAAGGTGGCCTCATCCTGGGCTCGGTTCATTAGAATATGTTCTGCTCCAAACATCTCCGGAACTTCAGTAATGTTAACCGTCGCGCCATGCTCCCCCACCAGCCGTTCGGTAAGGCGACCAACCAAACGATTTCCGGTGATGCCGGAAAACCCATCGCTCCCACCGCAATTGGCTGCAATATGGAGGCAGGAAAGCGGACAAGGCTTGCGCTGATCCCGGATGACCTGTTGATATAATTCACCTAGCAAAGCCATCGCTTCGCTGTACTCATCCTCCACACTCTGCAGATGCATCTTTCGAAACCGCTCAGGCCATGTGGTCTCCAGGTAGGGTGAAATGGTCTCAAACAGATTATTCTCACACCCTAGTTCCACAAAAAGGACCCCTCCAAAGTTGGAGTTCTGGATCAGTGATGCCAGTGTTCGCCGGGTGTAAACCAGGTCCTGTCCCATCTGGCCGCATCCACAATCATGAGTCAACGGCAAAAAGCCATCAAAATTCTCCGTCTTGGGGTATCGTTCCGACGCCATCCGCGCAAATGCCGTCAGATGCGTATTGGTGCAAAAGGATCCCGATACCAGCGCGATATAATTTCGGGTACCTGCCTGTCCTCCCGGGCGCCGGTATCCCAGAAACGTCGCGTCACTTTTTCCGGGAAAGATACGGCGGTCATCCGGTTGATAGGTATATCCATGATGAGAATCTCCCTGTGAAATCAGATTATGGGTATGGACCCATCCTCCTCGTTCAATTTTCTCCCTGGCCAAACCGATAACATTTCCATATTTGATTACCGCCTCGCCCTGGAGAATCGTTTGCAGTGCTATCTTATGCCCCTTGGGAATCTCTTCCCGTGCAGTGATTCTCTGCTGGCCGCACACCGTCTCTTCCCCTTTACCAATGGGCTGCAGCGCCACTGCTACATTGTCCTGCGGATGGATTTGATAAAGCATGGCCCTCCTCCTTATTTCATATATCTTATAATTTATATTTTATAAATTATTTTATATAATTTAAGCGGCGCCGCCGTAGCGGCAACAGCCATCACTAGCGGCTTTCTTCCCATCCGGCCATCGCATAATGGTGGCAGGAATCCCGGCAAATCCGGTTGAGGTGGACAATCAATGCCTGCTTGGCCGCTTCCAGATTCTTTGCCTCGATCGCCTGAAGCACCGCCTCATGCTCCCGAACCGGCAACAACAATTCCGTATGTGTTCCCCATTCTTTGCGCTCCTTGGCAATCGGCGCCCGCACCATTGCAACCTGATCGGTAATGCTCGCCAGCATCCGGCAGAGCAATTCATTGTTGGCACGCTGCAGGATAATATTGTGGAAGCTACGGTTATGTTCGATAATCCCCGTCTCGTCAAAACTCTCATAGGCCTGACGGTACCGCTCCAAGCTCTGCCGGAGCATCTCGATATCGGTCACAGTAAGCTGATCAAACGCCTGTTCTAATCCCCCCACCTCAAGATACCGGCGAACATGAAAGATATTCTCGACATCGTGAATAGTAAAGCTCACCACAGAGGAGGACTGATAGGAATTTCCTACAATCAATCCGTCGCGGCGCAACATATTGATTGACTCCCGCACCGGCGTTACGCTACAATTGAACATTTTGGCAATTGCCGCTTCATTCAGGCGCTGTCCCATCTTAAACTCCGGCGTCTCCTGCAGGATAATGGCCTGCTTCAAATGCTGGTAGACCTGTCGGGAGAGAGAATTGCGGACTAAGGCCGCCTTGTACGGACTCATCATGAATCATCCTCTATTGGGAAGTTTTAGGAACCTATTTGTACTATAAAACAAAGTTGAAAAAATGTAAAGAAGAAATATTTCATGAAAAATATTATATATCTTATAAGATAATATCTTTTTACATAATTATCTCCAAATTAAATTGTGCATTTCATACACAACCCCCATCAAACATCCTTGCCATACGCCGAACAAAAAGCAGCCGGGTTTTGCCCCGGCCGCTTTGTTGTCATTTTGCTACTGCTGCTCGCAGTCTCCCCGGCATTTCAACCGGCAGATTCCCTGTGTCATCGTCCCCATCGGGCAGAAGGAACACCAGGTCCGGGGACGGTAGAACACCATCACGATCAACCCAATCAGCAGCGAGGTCAGCATCAGGCTGTAAAACCCGAAGGAAAACTGTGCGACCCAATCGGGAACGGTTCCGGCGCGATAGGCCCAGTCCCACGGCACACGGAAAGTCCAGAAGAGTTTGATCGCTTCGCGCAGCGACGAGGCGCCCGCCGCAACCAGGTAGGTCTGAAACAGCATATTGCCGAACATCACCAGAAAGAAAAGCAGAAACCCATACCGGAATCCCTTCGAGGCGAACCAGCGGGGCGCCGGCCGGTATCGGGAACATCCCCATCCGCCGAGCTTGGTAAAAAGCTGTCCCCGGCCGCACAGATTGTTGCAGAAATATTTGCCGCCGCCAAACACCGCCAGCCCCAACGGCAAAAGAAAATCAATCATCCCCAGCCAGGCAAAGAGGATATTGAAAAAACCCAGTGCAAAGTAAAGGATGGACCAAATCCAGAGGAAATCGTACCAATGCTTCTCTTTCAAGCCGGTTTCCCCCTTTCCCGCACCGCAATACACCCAGCCGGGCAAACCCGCTCACATCTTCCGCAGCCAACACAGCGCAGCGGATCGATTCGGGCAAAACAGCCGCGCCAAACAGCAATCGCCTGCCGTGGGCATTCCTTGCCGCAGGCGCCGCAGGCTACGCAGCGCGACCGATCCACCTCTGCCACCCGCTTTGACATCATTCCAGACCATCCCCATTCGGTTTTGTTTGGGGCTATTTTACCGGATCCGGCGTGCGGGATCTGTGACCGTCTCACATTCGGCGAGACGGCGCAGCCGGTCGGCATCGAGGATATCGACCTTGCCCCGGGAGAGGGACAGAATCCCCTCCCCCACAAAGTACTGCAGGACCCGAGTCACCACCTCCCGCGCACTGCCAATATTGCGGGCAATTTCGTCATGGGTGATCCGGATGGCCGGGCCGCTCTTGCCATATTCCTCCCACAGAAAGATGGCTACCCGGCGGTCAACCCCCAGAAACAGAATCTGCTGCATCGTCCACAGAATCCCCGAAAACCGCTCAGCCGCTGTCTTGTAGAGGAACAGCTCCGCCGCGGGATGGTCGCGGAGGATCGGGGCCAGCACCGACGACGGCACGGTCAGAAGCTCGACATCGGCAGCCGCTTCGATCAGCACCTCAAAGAGAATTGCATC
>CASEBP010000061.1 GCA_949285275.1 uncultured Oscillospiraceae bacterium
AGAGGATGACAAAGAAGACCTCCCCGACAAAGAACCAGTAATTGACCAGGCAGTTGACCGCCACCATGAAGGCGAAAAATCCCCGCCGGTTGTTTTCGACCAGCTCCTCGAGCGAGAGCAGCAGCAGCGGGAAAAAGACACAGGGTTCGTGAAAATGATTGAAAAAGATATTAAAGGTCATGAAGCCTGAAAAGGCGTAGAGGATCGAGCCGAATACCGCCCATTTGTCCTCCCGGACAAAGCGCCGGATATAAAGGTAAGAGGTCAGCGAGGCGCAGGCGGTTTTGAGGATCAGCAGCGGCCCCATCAGATGCGGGACAAAATCGCTGGGGAAGGGCAGGGTCAGCCAGAAAAAGGGAGAAAAGAGCAGATAGAAGCTGTAGGAGCCGATGAAGTTGGCGCCCAGATCGGTCTGCCAATCCCAGAAGAAATTTCCGCTGCGGATCATGTCATGGGCATGACGATAGAAAGGGATCTGCTGAACATTGAAATCCCCGAGAAAGATAAAATAGCCGTCGTTGTAGATCATCAGCGGGACAAAAATGGCACAGGCCAGCAGCAGCGACCAGCCAAACGCCCGGACCGGCCCGGGAAGAAGACCGGATTCTTTCTGATTCCTCATCGGTTCACCTCAGTTGCCGTTAATGGGACTGTAAACAAAATTATACCATAGATTTTGGGATTTGAAAGCAGACAAATACATTTGCTTGACATTTGATTCTGAAAATTGTCCGCTTCTGTGAAAATTCGAAAGATTCTGCTATAATGAAACCGAAGCATATCCCTTCCTGAAAGGAGTGTCGGAGATGGGCGGTTTTTTTGCCATGATTTCCCGAATGAAGTATATTGACCGCTGGGGGCTGATGCGCTGCACCCGCAATGAGACGCTGGCTGAGCACACGCTGGAAACGGCGCTGCTGGCACATGCGCTGGTCGAGATCGGAAATACCCGGCTGGACCGCGGGCTGGATCCGGGAAAAGCGGTGCTTTATGCTCTATATCACGATACCCCGGAGATCTTGACGGGGGATCTCCCAACACCGGTCAAGTACCATGACCGCAGCATTCGCGAGGCCTACCGCGCGATTGAGCGGCAGGCGGGGGAACGGCTGCTGGCGATGCTGCCCGCTTCGATGCAAAACAGCTATGCCCCCTACCTGCAGGAGGATGCGGCGGGCAGCTATGCCCCCTATGTAAAGGCGGCCGACAAGCTCTCGGCGTTGATCAAGTGCGTTGAGGAACAGAAGGCGGGCAACCGGGAGTTTGACGAGGCGGCTGCGTCGATCCGAAAGCATCCCGCCCTCTCACTGCCCGAGGCGCAGATCTTTCTGCAGGAGTACTTTCCCGCCTATCAGCTGCCGCTCGACGAAGTGGAACGGTACCGCATCCACGCAAAGGAGGACGCCGGTTGAATTCGGGGAGGAAAAAGAAAAAAATTTCAAAAATCTCTTGCGATTCCCCGGACGGTGTGGTATGATATCTAGGCATGTAAATCGCTGTGTTCCCTTCACAGCGGAGTTTCGTGTCGGCGCAAGCCGCAGTGAAAAGCTGACAGTCCTCTGCCGTTTGTTTTGACAAGCGGGTATGAATGTCTGAACAAACAAAGGAGGAGCCATAACAATGGACGCACTGAAACATTTTGAGACCCCCTGCCTCAAGGAGAACCCCCCTGAGTTTTCGATCGGCGATACCGTTCGTGTTGGCGTTCGGATCAAGGAAGGCGAGAAGTCCCGTGTGCAGGCTTTTGAGGGCACCGTGATCGCCAAGAAGCACGGCGGCATTCAGGAGACCTTCACCGTTCGCCGGATGTCCCACGGCGTCGGCGTCGAGAGAGTTTTCCCGCTGCATTCGCCGGTTGTGGAGTCGGTTACCGTCATCCGCGAGGGCAAGGTGCGCCGCGGTAAGCTCTACTACCTCAGAGACCGCGTGGGCAAGTCGGCCCGTGTCAAGGAAGCCGGCAAATAATTCAGAATGGCGTTGGAAAAAGGGACAAGCAATTGTCCCTTTTTGCTATTTTCGGGGCCGTCCACTCAGAACATTGCAGGAGGAATCGCTGTGGAAGAGCAAAAAAAGAACCAGGATCAGGCCGATTCCCGGCCGCAGGGCCGCAGGGAGATCGCCTTTTCCGAGCTGTATGAATGGATCGAAAGCGCCGTTATGGCGGTGATTTTCGTCATCCTGCTCTTTACCTTTGTGGCGCGGACATCGGTGGTCAGCGGCAGCTCGATGATCGACACGCTGCATGGCGGCGATATGCTGCTGATCTCCCGGCTGGGGTTTTCGGCCGAGCAGGGCGATATCGTGGTGGTGACCAAACCCTATGAGGATAACAAGCCGATTATCAAGCGGGTGATTGCTACCGAGGGACAGCGGGTCGACATCGATTTTGTCGAAGGGGTGGTCTATGTCAACGGGGAAGCGCTTGATGAGCCTTATACCCACACCCCGACCAACAAACGGTATGACATGGAGTTCCCGGTTACGGTGCCGCAGGGCCATGTCTTTGTGATGGGGGATAACCGAAACGGCTCCTATGACAGCCGTGCAACCGAGATCGGATTTGTGGATACCCGGTATGTTCTCGGAAAGGTTTACCTGCGGATCTTCCCGCTCGGAGCAGCCGGCACGGTGGATTGAAAACGGTACTGAGGATACAGGAGAGAGAACGTGGCGCAACAGGAAAAACAGATCCAATGGTTCCCGGGCCATATGGCAAAAACGCGCAGGCTGATCCGGGAAAGCCTGCCGCTGATCGATGCGGTGGTTGAGCTGCGGGATGCCCGCATCATCCGCTCCAGCCGCAATCCCGAGATTGAGGCGCTGACCCGTTCCAAACCGCGGCTGATTCTGCTCAATAAGTCCGACATGGCTGATCCGCAGGTGACAGCCCGCTGGAAAGCGCTGTTTTCCGGAAAGGGTCTGGCGGCGCTGGAGGCCGACTGCCGGAGCGGACGGGGCCTGCGCCAGCTGGAACCGATGCTGCGGGAGCTGTGCGCCGACCGGCTGGAGAAAAATGCAGCCCGCGGAATGACCGGCCGTCCCCTTCGGCTGATGGTGGTCGGTATTCCGAATGTCGGAAAGTCCTCGCTGATCAACCGCCTCGCCGGACAGCGGCGCGCCAAAGTGGAGGACCGCCCGGGGGTGACGCGGGGGCGCCAGTGGATTAAGCTCGACGGCGGAATGGAACTGCTGGATATGCCCGGTGTCCTCTGGCCGAAGTTCGAGGATCAGAAGGTTGGCCGGTATTTGGCATACACCGGTGCGATCCGGGACGAAATTCTCGATCAGGAGGATCTGGCCTGCGGATTGCTTGAGATTCTGGCGGCGCGGTATCCCGCACCGCTTTCGGCGCGATATCGCTTCGAACCTGCCGAACTGGAAGGGAAAAGCGGCTACGATCTGCTCTGCCTTCTGGCCGAGCGGCGGGCCATGCGGCTTCCTGGAGGCGGCGTTGATACGCTGCGTGCTGCCATCACGCTGCTCGACGAATTCCGCGGCGGGAAGATTGGGAGAATCTCGCTGGAAACCCCTGAGAGGGATCAGCGATGAGCGCGCCGGGCAAGGAGCTTTATGAGACGGAGGACGCCCTGCGGGAGCGCGGGCTGCACCTGATCTGCGGAGTGGACGAGGCGGGACGCGGCCCGCTGGCCGGTCCGGTGGCTGCCGCAGCGGTGGTTCTGCCGCCGGGTCTGGTGATACCCGGTCTCAACGATTCCAAAAAGCTCTCGGAGAAAAAACGGGAAGCGCTCTACGAAGTTATTACGCGGGAAGCGGTCGGCTGGTCGGTGGGACTGGCATCGGCCGCTGAGATCGATGACATCAATATTCTGCAGGCGACTTTCCTGGCGATGCGCCGGGCGGTTGACGGACTCGGACTGATTCCGGAGTACCTTCTGGTTGACGGAAATCAGGATCCGGGTATCGGCCTTCCGACGGCGACCATCGTCGGGGGAGACGCCAAAGTGGCCTGCATCAGCGCCGCGTCGATCCTCGCAAAGGTTACCAGGGACCGGCTGCTCCGTGAGATGGACCGCACCTATCCCAATTATGGTTTTGCCAAGCACAAGGGGTACGGGACGGCCGCCCATTATGAGGCGCTGGTCCGTTATGGTCTGACGCCTGAGCACCGGCGCAGCTTCCTGAAAAAGCTGTATCCCGCCGCAAAAAAATCCTGAAGCAGCTGGCCGGACGGTTGAAGCGCCCGCCGCAGTGTGGTACACTGAACAGGATCGGAGGATAAACGGATGAACGAGCGCGGACGCCAGGGGGAGGACTGTGCGGCCAGATTCCTGGAGCGCAAAGGCTACCGGATCCTGGCGCGCAACTACCGGACCCGTTTTGGGGAGATCGACCTCATCGCGCAGCAAGGGGAGTTCCTTGCCTTTGTCGAGGTCAAGACCCGCACCGAGAACGGATGGGGGCGCCCCGCCGAAGCGGTGTCTGCCGCAAAGCAGCGGCGCATCCTGCTGGCTGCACAGGAATATCTGCAGCTCGTTGCCTGTGAATGGCAGCCGCGCTTTGATGTGGTGGAGATCATCACTGCACGCGGGGTCCCGTTTCTGCCGCGGCAGATCCATCATCTGGAGGACGCCTTTTGCCTGCCTCAAGGCTGGTAAAGGGATCTCAACACCTTTGCCATTTCATTTTATCGAGAGGATGAACACAGAAATGCAGTACACCAGCACGAGAGACAGCAGCCTTTCGGTTTCTTCTTCCTATGCAATTGCCCACGGAATTTCGGCAGAGGGAGGCCTTTTTCTTCCCTGTGAGATTCCACAGGTGGATCTGAAGTGGATCCGCCGGCTTTGCGATATGGAGTATCCGCAGCGCGCCCAGCAGGTGCTGTCGCTGTTTTTGACCGATTTTAAGGACGCCGAGCTTGCTGAGGCGGTTGAAGCTGCCTATACCAACGGCGTCTTCGAGGAGGATTGGGCGGCGCCTCTTTCCGACCTGTCCGACGGACGGTTTGTGCTGGAGCTCTGGCATGGTCCGACCTGTGCCTTTAAGGATATGGCGCTGCAGCTTTTGCCCCATCTGATGGTTTCGGCTGCCCGGCGTGTTCTCGATGGCAAGCAGATCCTGATCCTTGTGGCTACCTCCGGGGATACGGGGAAGGCGGCGCTGGAAGGATTTCATGACGTCGACGGGGTCAAGATCGCTGTCTTTTACCCCAACGAAGGGGTCAGCCCGATGCAGCAGCTGCAGATGGCTACCCAGAAGGGGGATAACGTCGCGGTCTATGCCATTGAGGGGAATTTTGACAACGCCCAGACCGAGGTGAAGAAGATCTTCACCGATCCGGAGATGATCCGGCGGATGGCTGCCTGTGATACGGTGTTTTCCTCTGCCAATTCGATCAACTGGGGACGTCTGGTCCCGCAGATTGTGTACTACTTCTCGGCCTACGCCGACCTGGTTGCCTGCGAGTGCGTCAAACTGGGCGATCCGGTGAATTTTGTCGTTCCGACTGGAAATTTTGGCAACATTCTCGCCGGTTACTATGCCAAGCGGATGGGCTTGCCGGTCAACAAGCTGATCTGTGCTTCCAACCGCAACGATGTGCTGACCGACTTCATGCACAACGGGGTCTATGACGCCAACCGAAGCTTCTATACCACCATCTCTCCGTCGATGGATATTCTGATTTCCTCCAATTTGGAGCGGCTGCTCTATGAGCTGTGCGGCAAGGATGACCGCCAGGTGGCGGAGATGATGCAGCAGCTCAAGGAGAATCGGCGCTATGCCATTACGCCCGAGATGAAGGAAAAGCTTGACGCTGATTTCTGGGGCGGGGCGGCCGATGAGGACACCTGCCGCAACATTATCCGCAAGACACTCGACGAGATCGGTTATCTGATCGATCCCCATACCGCTGTCGCCTTCAGCGTTTACGAACAGTACAAGGCTGAGACGGGCGACACAATTCCTGCGATCATTCTGTCGACCGCATCCCCGTTCAAGTTTGCAGGCAGCGTTCTGGAGGCACTGGGCGCACAGCGTCCGGCGGATGAGTTTGCGGCGGTCAAGGCTCTCTCCGAAGGAACCGGCGCACCGGTACCGGAGAGCCTCGCAGCGCTGGAGAAGGCCAAGATCCGTTTCACCAAGGTGCTGCTCCCCGATGAAATGCCCCGGGAGATCGAACTGTTCGCTTCCCGGAAATAGCTGGCGCTCGTGGCAGATCACCAAAAAGAAAGCAGGACTGTCCCGTTTCACAGCCCCGCTTTCTTTTTGAAAACGCCCCGGTTTTCTCAGGTTTTGGGGCGGAAGGTGGCGCATACGGTCTCGTCGCTGTTTGCGGCGGTACAGGCGCGGTACTGCGGACCGACGTCAATGATCTGGGCGGTGCAGTGATTGCTGTTGTTATAGAGGCAATTCTGCACGCTGCACCGGACGGTGTGATTGGTGGGCTCCATCCTCTTCACCTCCTCTCTGTCTGAGATCATGTGCAGATCTGGCGGGTGCATGCGAGGGAATATTTTTGTGCGGCGTGCCCGAAAAGGAGGGCTATATGGCGATTTTTGCAATCGGGGATCTGCATCTTTCCACCGGCTGCAACAAACCGATGGATGTGTTTCCCGGCTGGCAGGATTACCTTTCCCGACTTACCACCAGCTGGCGGGAGCAGGTCCGCGACGGGGACACCGTTGTAATTGCTGGGGATATCTCCTGGGGAATGAGTCTGGAGGAGGCAGAAAGTGATTTCCGGCTGTTGGATTCGCTGCCCGGCCGCAAGGTGCTCCTTAAAGGGAATCATGACTACTGGTGGAACAGCCGCAAAAAGATGGAAGAGTTTTTTGCCGGCCGCGGTTTAACCAGCCTGGAGATCCTCCATAATAGCTGTGTTGCGGCCGAGGGGCTTGCCTTATGCGGCACCCGGGGCTGGATGCTTGAAGAGGGCGGTGAGCATGACCGGATGGTGGCGGCCCGGGAAGAGGGACGGCTGCGGATGTCGCTGGAGAAGGCGGGAGAGACCGGTCTGCCTCCGGTGGTCTTTCTGCATTACCCGCCGCTCTTTGCCGATGCGATCTCAGGTTCGATGATCGACCTGATGCAGGAATACGGGGTTAAACGGTGCTACTATGGCCATCTGCATGGGACAGCCTGCCAGCAGGCGCTGGAAGGGGAGTATCTGGGAATCGAATTCTCGCTGATTTCGGCTGATTATCTCAAATTTCGCTTGAAAAGGCTGTAAATTCATAAAAACTTGTTGGCAAACATATAACGACTATGCTATAATATCATGATGTAATGTTGTAAACAGGAGGAAGAAAAAATGTCTCTGGTATCGTCGAAACAGGTGGAAACCAACCGTTGCGAACTGACCGTTGAGGTCAAGGGCGAGGCGTTTTCCAAGGCGGTGGATGCCGCTTTTGCCAAGAACATGAAGAAGATCACCATCCCCGGCTTCCGCAAGGGCAAGGCGCCCCGTGCGATGGTTGAGAAGATGTACGGCAAGGGGATGTTCTATGAGGATGCGATGAATGCCCTGTATCCTGAGGCTTATTCCGCCGCGGTGGACGAGGCAGGGATCAAGCCGGTCGATTCGGCCGATGTGGAGGTACTGGAAGTCAATGATGAGGGCTTCACCTTCAAGGCGACGGTCACCACCAAGCCGGTGCCCGAACTCGGCGAGTATAAGGGGCTCTCGGCGGTCAAGGCCGCGGTCGAGGTGACCGATGAGCAGATCGAGCATCAGTTTGCCCACCTTCGGGATCAGTATGCCCGCGTGATCGAGGTTACCGACCGCGCTGCCAAGCTCGGCGACATTGCCGACATCAATTTTGAGGGATTTGTCGATGGGGTTGCCTTCGAGGGCGGCAAGGGAGAGAATTATCCGCTGACCCTGGGCTCCGGCAGTTTCATCCCCGGCTTCGAGGATCAGATTGTCGGACATTCGGTCGGCGAGGAGTTTGACGTCAATGTGACCTTCCCTGAGGAGTACGGCGAGAAGTCGCTGGCTGGAAAGGCTGCGGTCTTCAAGGTCAAGCTCAACGGCCTCAAGGAGCGCCAGCTCCCCGAGGTGGACGACGAGTTTGCCAAGGATGTCAGCGAATTTGACACCCTCGACGCCTTTAAGCAGGACATGAAGGCCAAGATGCTCGCTTCGGCTGAGGAGAAGGCGAATTCCGATTTTGAGAACAAGCTGCTGGAGCAGGTGGTCGCCAACATGAAGGTCGAGGTTCCCGACTGCATGATCGAGAGCCGGATCCGTGAGCTGATGCAGGACTTTGGCATGCGGATGAGCCAGCAGGGCCTTTCGCTGAAGGATTTCCTGCAGTATAGCGGCCAGAATGAGGAGCAGTTCAAGGAAACCTTCCGGCCGCAGGCGGAGAGCCAGGTTAAGACCCGCCTCGCAATGGAGGCCATTGCCGCTGCGGAGCAGCTCGCTGCGACCGACGAGGAGGTCGAGGAGGAGTACAAGAAGCTTGCCGAGCAGTACCACATGGAGATCGAGAAGCTGCGCGGCTTGATCACCGCAGCCGAGATCTCGGAGGATGTTGCCTGCCGCAAGGCGCTTGACCTGGTGCGGGAGAGCGCGACGGCTCTGTCTGAGGAGGCTTCCGAGGAGAAGAAGGAGGAGGCCGCAGAGGAGGCTCCCAAGCCCAAGAGAACCAGAAAGCCCAAGGCTGAGAAGCCGGCTGATGCCGAGTAATTTCCCAGCCGCTGCACCTACATATCAACAGGAGGTGTATGATTATGGCATTGGTGCCAACCGTTATTGAGCAGACCAACCGGGGAGAACGCGCATACGACATCTTTTCCCGCCTGCTCAACGACCGGATTATTATGCTTTGTGATGAGATCAACGATACGACGGCGAGCCTTGTGGTGGCGCAGCTGCTGTTTTTGGAGGGGCAGGATCCCGATAAGGACATCCAGCTTTATATCAATTCCCCGGGGGGCTCTGTCACCGCCGGTATGGCGATCTACGACACGATGAATTATATCAAGTGCGATGTTTCGACCACCTGCATTGGCATGGCGGCCTCGATGGGAGCGTTTTTGCTCTGTTCCGGCGCCAAGGGAAAGCGCATTGCGCTGCCCAACGCAGAGATTATGATCCACCAGCCGCTCGGCGGTGCGAAGGGCCAGGCCACCGATATCAAGATTCACGCCGAGTGGATTCTCAAGATTAAGGACCGGCTCAACCGTTTGATGAGCGAACAGACCGGCCAGCCCCTTGAGATCATCGAGCGGGATACCGAGCGGGACAACTTTATGTCGGCGCAGGAAGCGATGAACTACGGTCTGATCGATAAGGTCATTACCCACCGGTGAGTTGGATCGGAAGTTTCGAAGGAGAGGCTTATGGCAAGAGAAGACAACAAACCGCTGCGCTGTTCCTTCTGTGGAAAACCACAGGAACAGGTAAGCCGTATGATTGCGGGACCAGGCGTCTGTATCTGCAACGAGTGTGTGGATCTGTGCGTCAGCATCCTCGAGGAGGAAAACGGCATCGTCCGCCGCAAAAAGACGGTCAAGTCGGAGGCGCAGCCGGTGTTTCTGAAGCCTGCCGAGATCAAGGCCGGGCTGGATGAATACGTCATCGGCCAGCAGGAGGCCAAGGTTGCGCTTTCGGTCGCCGTTTATAACCACTATAAGCGAATTTTCTGCGCCGGCGGAAACGATGGGGTGGAGCTGCAGAAAAGTAACGTCCTGCTGCTTGGCCCAACCGGAACCGGAAAAACACTGCTGGCACAGACCCTCGCCAAGATGTTGGGAGTGCCGTTTGCCATTGCGGATGCCACTACCCTGACCGAGGCAGGCTACGTTGGCGAGGACGTCGAAAATATTCTGTTGCGCTTGATTCAGGCGGCGGACTTCGATGTACAGAAGGCGCAGCGCGGTATCATCTATATCGATGAGATCGACAAGATCGCCAGAAAGAGCGAGAATCCTTCCATCACCCGGGACGTCTCGGGCGAGGGTGTGCAGCAGGCCCTGCTGAAAATTCTTGAGGGAACGGTCGCCAATGTCCCGCCGCAGGGCGGACGCAAGCATCCGCAGCAGGAGTTCATTCAGATTGATACCTCCAACATCCTCTTTATCTGCGGCGGTGCCTTTGACGGGATCGAAAAGATCATCGAAAAGCGGGTCGCCACATCGGCGATGGGTTTCGGCGCACCGGTCCGCAGCCGGGAGGAGACCGACGAGCTGATGAAGGAGCTGATTCCGCAGGACCTCGTTCGGTTCGGGCTGATCCCCGAACTGGTCGGACGGCTGCCGGTGATCACTTCGCTGTCTGCGCTCGACGAAGAGGCGCTGATCCGGATCCTGATGGAACCGAAGAATTCAATGATCAAGCAGTACCAGCGGCTTTTCGAGTTGGACCGCATCAAGCTCGAATTCGAGCAGGATGCGCTGCATGAGATCGCACATCTTGCGATCGAGCGGAAAACCGGTGCACGCGGACTTCGCGGTATTCTGGAAGGGACCCTGTCCCAGCTGATGTTTGAGGCGCCATCGGATCACACGATCGAACGGATCGTGATTACCAAGGGGTGCGTCGATCACACCGGCGAGCCGCTGATCCTGCGGGATCCTGAGCGGCTGCCCTCCGATGGGCCCCGCGCAATTACCGAATCGAGAAAATCCCGCGCCCGTACCAATACTCCCGCGTCGTAGCAGTGGCAAAGCAGGGAGGGGTTGTTCACCGGGGACCGGCCGGTTTTGTGCCGGGCCGGATCCGGGGAAGAATCCCTCCTTATTTTGGTCACGCTCTGCACTTGAAAAGTTCATCATTCATCGAGTATAATGAGTCAATAGCCGGGATGGAATTTCCCGGAAAATTATTCCGAACCATAGGAGGTGACCACCTTGAGAGAGAAAAGGACGATCATTCAAAACCAGACGCTGCCGGTTATTGCGCTGCGCGGCCTGGTACTTTTCCCGAAGATGGTGCTTCATTTTGATATTGGCCGCGAGAAATCCATTGCGGCTCTCAACCAGTCGCTCGAGAGCGGACGGCGGGTTTTCCTGACCGCTCAGAGCAACATTCAAGAGGATAATCCACATGCTGATGGCCTCTACCGGGTCGGTGTCATTGCTGAGGTCAAACAGGTGATCCGGGTGCAGGGCAGCGGCCTGCGTGTGATGGCTGAGGGACTGACCCGCGCCAAGATCATGTCGGTCAGCCAGGAAGAACCGTATTTTGTCGCGGAGGTGCGTCCCTATCCGACCCGCCGGATCCCTTCCGGCTCACAGGATATGGTCAGCGCCCTGATGCGTACGGTCAAGAATCTGTTTGAGGAGTATGTTTCTCTTTCTCCCAAGATGCCCAAGGAGCTGGTCATCGGGGTGATCGCGGCGGAAGATCCGCTGCTGCTCTCCGAATATGTGGCGGGAAATGTCCCGCTTCCGGTTGAGGAGAAGCAGGAGGTACTGGAGGAATCCAATATCCTGCGCCGGCTGGAAATCCTGGCGGAGATCTTTGAAAACGAAAACGAGATCCTGCGGCTTGAAGCGGGGATCTATGAAAAGGTCAAGAATCAGATTGACCGCAACCAGAAGGAATATTACCTGCGCGAGCAGATGAAGGCAATCTCGGAGGAGCTCGGCGAGGAGGATTCTCCCGAGACGGAGATCGAGGAGTATCTCGAGAAGATCGAGTCGCTTCAACTCGACGAGGAGGCTACCGAAAAGCTGGTCAAAGAGGCCAATCGCCTGGCAAAGATGCCGTCCAACTCCCAGGAGGCGGCGGTGATCCGGGGGTATCTCGATGTCTGCCTCGAGCTTCCGTGGAATGTCCACCGCACCGTCAAATCGGACGTGAAGGAAGCTGCCCGGATCCTCGATCATGACCACTATGGCATGAAGAAGGTCAAGGAGCGGATTCTGGAAGCAATTGCCGTACAGGCGCTGGCTCCCGATCAGAGAGGGCAGATCCTCTGCCTGGTCGGCCCTCCGGGTGTCGGCAAGACGTCGGTGGCCCGTTCGATCGCCCGAGCGACAGGGCGGGATTATGTCCGTATTTCGCTGGGCGGTGTCAAGGATGAGTCGGATATCCGCGGTCACCGCAAGACCTATATCGGCTCGATGCCCGGACGGATCATCGATGCGATGCGCCGTGCCAAAAGCAACAACCCGCTGATGTTGCTCGACGAGGTCGACAAGCTCGGCGGCGACTACAAGGGGGATCCCTCCTCCGCGCTGCTGGAGGTGCTCGATTCGGAGCAGAATCACGCCTTCCGCGATCATTTTATCGAGCTGCCGTTTGATCTGTCCCAGGTGTTGTTCATTGCGACCGCAAACAATGCGGAACAGATTCCGGCCCCGCTCTATGACCGGATGGAGATCATTGAGCTGTCGAGCTATACCCGGGAGGAAAAGCTGCATATCGCTAAGGAGCACCTGATCCCCAAACAGCGGGTCAAAAACGGGCTGGATGGCCGGCAGGCGCGGATCAGTGATGAGGCGATCTACCGAATTATCGACGGTTATACCCGGGAGGCTGGCGTCCGGACGCTGGAGCGGACCATTGCGTCGGTTTTCCGCAAGTGTGCCAAGAAGATTGTGGCGGGGGAAGCCAAACGGATTTCGGTGAATCCTGAGCTGCTTGAAGCCATGCTCGGCCCGCGCAAGTATCTGCCGGACGACCTGGGAAAAACCGACGAGGTCGGGGTGGTCAACGGCCTTGCCTGGACCTCGGTGGGCGGCGAAATGCTGCAGGTGGAGGTCGCCGTCCTCGACGGCACCGGCAAGATCGAACTGACTGGTTCGCTCGGCGACGTCATGAAGGAATCTGCCCATGCGGCGGTCAGCTTCCTG
>CASEBP010000062.1 GCA_949285275.1 uncultured Oscillospiraceae bacterium
AGGAGGCCGCTATCCGGCGCCCTCACCGGATCTCGGATGCCGCGCTGGCCCGCCGCCTTTTCGGGAAACGGATGCGGCTTTCCCCCACCGGGCTGGAGCAGTTCTACCGCTGCCCCTTCGCCTACTATATGAGCCGGGGCCTCGGCGCCAGGGCCCGGCGCCGCGCCGAGCTTTCCCCCGCTCAGGCCGGCACGCTGATTCATCAGGTGCTCGAGGAGACGGTGTCCCGCTTCGGTGGGGAGGAGCTGGCCACCCTGCCGCAGGAGGAGCTGCGCGCTGAAGTTGCCCGTCAGACCGACCGCTACCTCGCCGAGCGGCTTGGGGATCTCTCCGAAGCGCCGCGGCGGCTGGTCGGGGGCTTCCACCGGATCGGGGACTGGCTCTGCGAGCTGCTGCGCCGGATCGGCGAGGAGCTTGCCCAGAGCCGCTTTGAGCCGGTGGCCTTTGAGCTGCCGATCCGCCAGGGCGGACCGGTCGAACCACTGCTGCTGCATACCGCTGCCGGGGCTGAGATCCTCGTCGAGGGGACGGTCGATCGGGTGGATGTCGCCGAGATCGGCGGACAGCGTTACCTGAGGATCCTAGACTATAAGTCGGGACAGAAGAAATTTCGCCTCGATGAGGTCTATTACGGGCTGAATCTGCAGATGCTGGTCTATCTGTTTACCCTGTGCCGCAACGGCAGGGGAAAGCTGGCCAACCTGTTGCCCGCCGGCGCCCTCTATCTGCCTGCGCTCGGCGGCTATACCGCCGCTTCGCGGGAGGCCGGGGAGCCGGAACTGGCGCGCGCCCGGCTCGAACAGTACCGGATGAATGGGCTGCTGCTCGACGATCCGCAGGTGCTGCGCGCGATGGAGGCCGACCTCGGTGGGCTTTATATCCCCTATGCCGATGGCCGAAAGACCGACGCCCTCTATTCTCTGGCCGAGATCGGCCGGCTGGGGCGCCTGGTGGAGGAGCGGCTGGCCGGGATGGCCGACGCCCTGTGGGAGGGGCAGATCGCCGCCTGCCCGAGCAGCCGGTCGGGGGAGCGGCCCTGTGATTACTGCGATTACCGCGGGATGTGTGGTTTTGAGGAGGGGGATCCGGTCCGGGAGCTGGCCGCCCTCGACCGAGACGAAATCCTCTCCCGGCTGCAGGAGGAGGCGGAAGAATGAGCAAACAGCCGACATGGACTCCGCAGCAGGCCCGGGCGATTGAGGCGCGCGGGCATACCGTGCTGGTCTCGGCTGCCGCGGGAAGCGGCAAGACGGCGGTCCTCACCGAACGGGCGGTGCAGCGGATGCTCGACGGGCAGGACCCCATTCCTGCCGACCGGCTGCTGGTGGTCACCTTTACCCGTGCTGCCGCCCGGGAGATGAAACAGCGGATGGTAGCCCGCCTCGCCGAACGGATCGCCGCCGATCCCGCCAACCGGGCCGCCCGCCGCCAGCGTCAGCTGCTCGACCGTGCGCTGATCGGGACAATCGATTCGCTCTGCCTCGAGCTGTTGCGCCGCCACTGGCAACAGGCGGGCCTGCCTGCCGTCTTCCGGGTGGGGGATCCGCAGGAGCTTTCCCGGATGCGGGAGGAGGCGGTCGGCACGGCACTGGAAGCCGCTTATGCCGGAAATGACCCGGCCTTTCGTTCGCTGGCGGCGCTGCTGGCCGAGCGGCGCGGCGACCGGAGTCTGTCCGATACGGTTCTGCGGGTGCTGGATTTCGCCCGTACCCATCCCTTCTATACCGACTGGCTCGACCGCAAGCTCGCCCTTTATGAGGAATTTCCCGAGGCAGGGCAGAGCGTCTGGGGGCGCATCCTGCTCGAGGACGCCCGCGAGCTGTGCGGCTGGCTGATCGCTCTGGCCGATGCTTCGGTGACACAGATCGGGGAGGACCCCGATCTGGCCGGCTACCTGCCCGCCTTCTCGGCTGACCGCGCCTTCCTTGGAAGGCTCGGCGGGCCGCTGGCGCGGGGGGACTGGGATGAGGCCCGCGCCTGTCTCCGCGGCTATCAGCCGGAGAAGCTCAAGGCCCTGCGGCGCAGCGCCGATCCCGCTGCCAAACTCGCCCTCAAGCGCCGCCGAGACCGGATCAAGGCCGGAATCGGCCGGTTGCGGGACAAAACCTTCGACGCAGATTTGGCAGGCTTTCGTGAGGATATCGATGACCTGACCCCCAAGCTGCGCTGTCTCTTCGGCCTGGTCAAGGAGACCGACCGGCTGCTGCTCGAGCAGAAGCAGGCGGCGGCGGTGTTTGAATTTTCGGATCTTGAACAGTTCTGCGCCGGGCTGCTGATGCGCCCCGACGGGGACGGCTTTGCCCCCACTGCGCTGGCCGCCGAGCTGCAGGGGCAGTTCGACGAGATTATGGTCGATGAATATCAGGATGTCAACGCGGTACAGGACATGATCATCAATGCTCTCTCCAACGGGCGCAACCTCTTCCTCGTGGGGGATGTCAAACAGAGCATCTACCGGTTCCGGCAGGCGCAGCCCGAAATCTTTCTGCGCCGCAGCGAACGGTATGCCCGCCGTCCCGACGGGGACCCCGCCGCCCCTGAGCTGATTACCCTCAGCGGTAACTTCCGCAGCCGGTCCGGGATCACCGACCCGGTAAACCGCCTCTTTTCGCGGCTGATGAGCCGGAGGATCGGCGAGATGGTCTATGATGCGGGGCACCGGCTTGAAGCCCGGGCTTCCTTCCCACCCGACCCGCAGGCGGGAATGCGGCTGCTGCTGCTCGAAACGGGCGGGCTGGATGCCGCTGACTCGCTGAACGCCGAGGCGCAGTTGGTTGCCCGGGAGATTCGCACGCTGCTCGACGCCGGAACGACGGTGGCCGGCCGGGATGGTTCCCGTCCGCTGACCCCCGGGGATATCGCAGTGCTGCTGCGCTCCCCGCGCCGCCGCTGCGAAGCGTTCTGCCGGGCGCTGGAGGAGCAGGGGATCGAGGCGCATACCCTTTCGGAGGGGGGCTTTCTCTCATCTCCCGAGATCGGCGCGATGCTCTGCCTGCTGCGCGCACTGCACAACCCCACCCTCGATATCGAGCTGGCCGGCGCAATGCTCTCGCCGCTCTTCGGCTTTACCGACGACGAGGTCGCCCGGATCCGGCTGGTCCGGCGGGAGGGTTCGCTCTATGCCGCACTGGCTGAGGCCGCCGCGGCAGATGAAACGGCGGGCGGCTTCTTCGAACGGTTCGAGGGGCTGCGTCGCCGGGCGCTGACCTGCGGCGTCTCCCCATTGATCAACGAGATCTATGCTCAGACAGGCTTTGACCTGCTCTGCCGGGCGATGCCGGGCGGCGCCCAGCGGTTTGCCAACCTGATGCTGCTCTCCCAGACCGCCGAGGAGTACCACCGGCGGGGAATACGGGGACTGGCCGCTTTTCTTCGGGCAGTCGACCGGATGACCGAACGGGGGGAGGATCTGCCCGGCGCCTGGGCCGGGGAGGGGGATGAGGCGGTTACGGTGACCAGCATCCACCGCGCCAAAGGGCTGGAATGGCCAGTCGTTTTTCTGGCTGATGCCGGCCGGGAACACAGCCTCTATGCCCACGATCTGCGTGCGCCGACCATTCTGCATTCCGAACTGGGGTTCGCCTGCGTGCGTCGGGACGAGGCCCTCAAAAAACAGTTTTCCACCGTCCCGCTCGAGGCGGTGCGGGCCGAGAGCGAGCGGGCGATGCTCTCGGAGGAGCTGCGGGTACTTTATGTGGCGATGACCCGCGCCAAGGAACGGCTGATTGTCACTGCTGCGCTGAAAAGAGCCGCCGAACAGGCCGATGGCTTTGATGCCGACGCCGGGTTTTCCCTGTCGCCCGCCCAGGTGCGGGAGGGGCACAGCTACGCCGCCTGGCTGCTGATGGCGGCAGCCTGTGAGGGGAACGTGTCCTGTGCGCTGCAAACCGGGGAGGAGATAGCGGGGATGCGGCTGGCGCTGCGCTTTCCCGGGAAGGAGACGCCTGCGCCGCAGCCGGAGCAGCTTTCGCTCTTTGAGAAGGCTGCACCCGCTTTGGTTGTGCCCGATTCGGCGTTGGCGGCACAGCTGGCCGGGCGGCTGGACTTTGTTTACCGCCACCGGCGGGCGGTTGTCACACCGGCCAAGATGGCCGTTTCGGCGCTGACCCATCCGCAGGGGATTCCCGGTTTTACCGCCACCCCTGCCTTCCTTGGCGAGACGGCGGGCAGCGAACGGGGCAGCGCAGTGCATGCCTATCTGCAGTACTGCGACTACCGGGCGGCTGCGGCTGATCCCGCTGCTGAGCTGGACCGGCTGGCACAGGCCGGCGTTCTGAGCGCCCGGCAGGCCAGCCTGGTCGACCTGCGGCAGGTCGGAGCCTTCTTTTCCAGCGGATTGGCCCGCCGGATCTTTTCTGCCCGGCGGGTACTGCGGGAGTTTGCCTTCATGGTTCCCGCAGGGGATTGTCCCCTTGCCGCCAGGTGGACGGCTGAAGACGGAGAGTCCCCGATGCTGCAGGGAATTGCCGACTGCATCTTCTTCGAGGAGGATTATGCGGTGCTGCTCGACTATAAAACCGACCGGGTCTCCGATCCGCAGCAGCTTGCTGAACGCTATTGCGGACAGCTTTCCCTCTACCGCGAGATGCTTGGATCGGTTCTGCCTGTCCCGGTGCGCGAGTGCCGGATCTGGTCCTTCTGGCTCGGACAGGAAATTCTGGTATGATTTCCCAGAAAAATTCACCGATCTTTCATTCGACAAGTTCCGAAAATATGCTATACTATATGCTGTGTGAGTCCCCCAATGCTGTTGTCAATCAGGTAAGGAGAGAATTATGGGAAAGTTTCGCAGAGTAATGAGCGTCCTGCTTGCGGCCTCCATGCTGGCCGGGGGCGCAACGGCTTCCTTCGCCGCATCAGACTCGGTCCTGGTGCAGGAGATCCAGGAGGTCGCGGAGGAGTATAACCTGCCGGAGGAGTTCCTTGAAGAGATCGAGGACCGTGAGCGGCTGCCGCTCGCCGAATTCTGGCAGACGGTCGCCAACCATAGCCTGTCGGTGGAGTTTATGCAGCTCTTTACCGAGGATTATTATGTTTATAAGAAGAACAATGCCTATCATTTCATGGCGATTGACCCCGACATCCCTAAAAACGACTACGACTGGGACAATCTTGTCCACCACGAGAGCACCAATGAGGTGCGGTACATCGAGGATGGGGTCAACCGTGGCGTCAAGGGCATCGACGTCTCCTCCTATCAGGGCGACATCGACTGGGAAAAGGTTCGTAACGATGGGGTTCGCTTCGCCTTCATCCGGCTCGGCTACCGCGGCTATGGCACCGGTGCGCTGATGACCGATCAGTACTTTGAGAAGAACTATAAGGAGGCGCGTGCGGCCGGGGTCAAGGTCGGCGTTTACTTCTACTCTCAGGCGATCAACGTCGCCGAGGC
>CASEBP010000063.1 GCA_949285275.1 uncultured Oscillospiraceae bacterium
AGGCGGCCAGAGCATCCCGGCGCAGATGCATCGGACAGGCCCCCGAATGAGCATATTCACCGGTAATCCCCACCCGCAGACGGGTCGGTGCGGCGATCGCCTCAACAATGCCGATCGGGGTTTTGCGGCTTTCCAGCAGCGGACCCTGTTCAATATGCAGTTCGATGAAGCAGTCCGCGCTGGTCAGCCGGCGGTAGCCCGGTTCGGTGTTTTCGGGGTCGAACCCCCGCTGGCGCAGCGCATCATAGAGGCTTAATCCGTCGGCGTCGAGGCAGGATTTGAGGACGTCGGGGGAGACCTTTCCGGCGATCAGCTTGCTGCCGATGGTCGGATAGTTAAAACGGGCCGACTCCTCGGTCGGGAAGACGACCAGCTCAATGGAACGGCGATGGGAAATTCCTTCCCGGCGAATCTGCCGCATCGCCCAGTAACTGGTCATCACCCCGAGCAGGCCGTCGTAAAGGCCGGCGTTTCTCACCGTGTCGATATGCGAACCGGTCAGCACCGCAGGCAGGGAGGGATCCTCCCCCTCCAGCCGGGCCCAGATTGAGCCGGTTGGCTCTTGCCAGACCGAAAAGCCCTCCTCCTCCAACAGCGCGGTTAGCGCCGCACGGGCCTGCATGTCCTCGTCACTCATCGAGAGCCGTTCGCAGCCGCCGTTGGGCAGTGCGCCGATGGAAGCGATGGAGTCAAAGACTGCCCGGAATTCCTGGGTATTCAAACGCATACGGACCCCTCCTTTTATTGTCAGTGGGAATCGGTCATATTGTCAGTGGGAATAGGTTGAGCTGAGGGAAAAGCCGTCCCGCAGGCGGTCAAGATGGCCGAAGGCCAGCGCAGTACCCTTTGCGACGCATTCGGTGGGATTTTCGGCAATATGCACCGGGAGATGCGTCTCCTTTATCAGCAGTTGGTCCAGCCCGTGCAGCAGCGCGCCGCCGCCGGTCAGCATCAGGCCGTTGCGGTGCAGGTCGGCGGAAAGTTCAGGCGGGGTGATTTCAAGAATCCGGTGGACCGCCTGCAGGATAACCGCCACCTGGTCGGTCAGCGCTTCGCACAGCTCGCTGCGGGTCAGCGAGATCCGTCCGGGCAGTCCGGTACGCAGGTTGCGGCCCTTGACCTCGGTGACGCAGTCGTCCTTCGGGTCAAAGCAGATGCTGCCGACATCGATTTTGGCCCGTTCTGCCATCCGTTCCCCGATCAGCAGGCCGTACTTTCCGCGGACGTACCGGACGATCGCCTGGTCAAATTTGCGCCCCGCGGTCCGGACCGAGGTCTTGCAAACGATGCCGCTGAGCGACAGAACGGCGATGTCACTGGTGCCGCCGCCGATATCGAGGATCAGATGGCCTTCGGGCCGGGTAATGTCAATTCCCGCGCCGAGCGCTGCCGCGACCGGTTCCTCGACGAGGAAGACCTTGCGTGCCCCCGCGGAGGCGGCTGCCGAAACAACAGCATCGGATTCCACCTCGGTGATGCCGCTCGGGACGCAGATGACCACCCGGGGTTTGATCAGATTGCCTGAATAGACCTTGTGGATGAAGTAGGAGATCATCGCGGCGGTCATATCAAAGTCCGAAATGACCCCGTCGGAGAGCGGCATGACGGCCCGAATCCGGTCGGGGGTCCGTCCGAGCATCTGCTGGGCGTCGCTGCCCGCGGTGATGATGTTGCCGGTGCGGGTGTCGACCGCAACGACCGACGGCTCCTTGAGAAGCAGCCCCCGTTGGGCGTCATAGATGATGACGGTGGCGGTGCCAAGGTCGATGCCAATATCGTTGGAAGGCATGGAAGATATCCCCTTTCTGTCGGTTCAAGGATTGGGAGAGGGTGCGCTGTCGGGAGACAAAGTAGTGGCAGCAGTCAGGCCATAGATTTCATCTGCGCCGGCTTCGCGCAGCAGATGGGCACAGGACGACAGTGTCGCACCGGTGGTCATGATGTCGTCGATAAGCAGGATCCGCTTCGGAGCGGTGCTGCCCGGGCGCAGAGCATAGCTGATTCGGGCATTTTCCCAGCGTTCCCGCGCTGATAACGTGTGCTGAACCCGGCTGTTTTGCTGCCGGAAAATCAGACCATCCAGCAGATCGATGTTCAGCGCCCGACTGATCGGCAGGGACAGCAGCCGGACATGGTCAAACTTTTCTGGCCGGGGCGGGACGCCGATGACCGCGTCGGGGGTGGGAAAGGAACCCTCCCGCCAGCGGGAAAGCATCATGGCAGCCAGCTGCCGTGCGATTGGCTCGTCCCCTTGTTTGAACCGCTCGAAGAGGCGGCGGGTCGGCTCCCGGTAGATGAAGACCGACAGACAGCCGTCTATTCCTTTGGCGGGAAGAAGCTGGCAGACGCAGGCCGGTTTGGGTTTACCGCAGTGCGGGCAGAGAGGCAGTGGTTTTAGCTCACGGGAAAGCGAAAGACGGCAGTCTTCGCAAAGTCCTGCTTTGGGCGGGACCACCGTACCGCAGACGGGGCAGCGCGGCGGAAAAAGCAGGGAGACCAGCAGACCGGGGCGGATCATGGCGTTTCCTCCTTAGCCTGGCGGAGACGGGCGGTCAGGTTGGTATAGCGCAGCGTTTTGCGGTTGTTTTCCACCATTGCGGCAACGGTGGAGGCTTCACCGACAAGGATCAGCAGCTTTTTTGCACGGGTGACAGCGGTATACAGCAGATTGCGGTAATGCAGCCGGCGGTGGCGCCCAACCAGCGGAAGGATCACGGCGTCGAATTCATTGCCCTGGCTCTTATGTACGGTGATGGCATAAGCGAGATCCAGCTCGTGAATCTGATCGAACGAGTAGACCGCCCTACGCTCATCAAACCGGATGATGACCGAGCGGGAGGGCCGGTCGATCATCTCGATAAAGCCGATATCCCCGTTGAAGATGCCCAACCCTTCCTCGCCGTCATCCCGCTGCCAGAGCAGGTCGTAGTTGTTGCGGGTCTGCATGACCTTATCTCCCTCCCGCAACAGCAGCTGGCCGAACCGCTGTTCTCCCCGTCCGGGAGCAGGGGGATTGAGCGCCTCCTGCAGGCGGCGGTTGAGTTCGGCGGTGCCGGCGGCGCCCTGCTTGGTCGGGGCGATCACCTGGATATCCCGCACCGGGGAATAGCCGTAGGCGTTGGGAAGCCGGCGGGCACACAGGTCGGTAACGGTGACGGCCGCCTGCTCAAAGGTGGGGGCAGAAAGAAAAAAGAAGTCGGCATCCCGCCGGGACAGACAGGGCAGTTCACCTGAGACAATCCGGTGGGCGGAAGTGACGATGAGGGAATTGGCGGCCTGCCGGAATACCTCATCGAGGTGGATGCAGGCGACCACCTGGGAGTCGATCAGGTCGCGCAGCACGTTGCCGGCGCCGACCGATGGGAGCTGATCGGGATCTCCGACCAGAACAAGGCGGCTCTCGGTGCGGACCGCTCGCAGCAGCGACTGGAACAGCACGGCGTCAACCATCGACATTTCGTCGACCACTACGGCATCAAAGGGGAGAGGATTGCGCTCATTGCGTTTGAAACGCGGCTCTCCGGCCTTGCTTCCGAAGTCGACCTCGAGCAGCCGGTGAATCGTTTTGGCCTCTCGGCCGGTGACCTCCGAGAGCCGCTTGGCGGCTCGTCCGGTCGGCGCGGCGAGAGCGACCTTCATCGCGCGGCGCTCAAAGAGAGTGATGATTCCGTTGAGGGTGGTGGTTTTTCCGGTGCCAGGCCCGCCGGTGAGGATCATCATCGGCTCGCAGACCGCTGCAGCGATGGCGCGGCGCTGGTTGCCGGCGTAGGAGATGCAGAGCTCCTGCTCGAGCAGCGAAAGCTCCTCGGCCGAAACCGGCTGCTCCTGGGAGGGAAAACGCATCATCAACGCCAGCCGGTCGGCAATATAGCATTCAGCCCGATACTGTTCGGGCAGATAGAGGTATTCGGTGCCGCTGATTGTGTCCGCAACGGCATCCCCCGTTTCGATCAGAGAGCGAATCCCCGATTCCCCCGATGCAAGTTCTACCCCAAGCAGGCTGCAGGCCGTTTCAAGCAACCGCTGGACCGGGAGACAGGCATGTCCGTTGGAGAGGTTGTGGGTCAGAACATAGAGAATTCCGCCGCGGACCCGGCAGGAGGCGTCCGCCTCGACCCCGAGACGGGCTGCAATTTCGTCGGCTTGGGCAAATTCTACCCCGATCTCGCGGTCACAGAGGCAGTAGGGGTCCTCGCTGATCCGCTGCTGGGCGAGCCCGCCCCATTTTTTCCAAACCGCAATGGCGGTGGCGGCGTCGATGCCGTGGACAGCGAGAAATTCCATCACTGCCCGCACCCCAAGTACCCGACGGAACGCATCGCCAAGCTCGACCGCTTTTTTGGGGGAGATGCCCCGGATTCGGGCGAGCTGACCCGGGTCGTTTTCGAGGATCTCAAGCGAGCGGTCACCGAAGGTGCCGACAATCCGCCGCGCAAGGGCAGGCCCGATTCCCCGTACGGCGCCGCCTGACAGGTAGCGCAGCATGGCGCCGGCGGTGGCGGGCATGATCCGCTCAAAGGCGGTGGCCCGGAACTGCCGCCCGTAGCTCGGATGGGAGGTGAAGACGCCGGTGGCGGCAATTTCCTCGCCGGGAGAAAGCTCCATCGCTTCCCCAACGACGGTGACCAGTTCGTCGCCACAGGCGACCTCCAAGACGGTAAAGCCGGTCTCCTCCGAATGAAAGACAACCGACTCGATAACCCCCTGGAGGCGAAGCTGTTGCGCCTGTTCCACCGTGTGACCTCCTTTTTCCGGATGGCCCGCCGCAGCGGGGAAACCCGGCCGGAAACTCAGATAAAATTAGTATAATACAAATTCCACCGCTTTGTAAACAGCCTCATCACCCGCCGCCCCGCGCAGTGCCGTCAGATCCCCGGTGAGAACCTGAGGCTGATCCTGGCAGAACCGGCGCGCAATATCGGATGCCTCGGCGTTCTCCCCGAGGTCGAGCAGAAAAAGTTGGGTGTGGCGGTCCTGGCGGGCCCGGCTGAGTTCATAGTAGAGCCGCCCTTCCAGCGCGGCGGGATCCCCGCGGACAGGAAGAACGACCAGCCGGTGCGGCAGAACACCGGGCCGCAGCCGTCCCCGGAATGAGACGGCGAGCAGGGCGCAGAGCAGTGCGGCGCAGGCGATGGCGGTCAGCAGCGGATATTGCATCAGAGTGCCCCCTTTTCCCGATCAAACTGGCTGTTGTATCCTATGCCGGGCGCGGCACAGCGGTTCCGGCGGACAAATCTCGCTTGCGGCGAAGAGGGAAGCGTGTTACAATAATACAATATGAGCGGATCAAGGAGGAGGAAGTTTGCATGAAGGGGTGGAAGATGGCGCTGCTGGCGGCGGTTCTGATGGTTGTGCTGTGCGGCTGCCCCGGGCAAACAACGGCTGTCTCCCGCGCGCCCGCCTTCGAGATGTCACAGCAGGAACCTGTTTTGGAGCCGTACACCGAGGAGGAGATTCTCGCGCTGTTTGAACGGGCGAGGGGAAGGCAGAAGTGGGCGGTGACGGTAATCGACTGCGTTCCGATTGACGACTTTGCCTATGGGCGGGTTGGTGCGGTGCTTTTTTCAGAGGAAAATAACGCAAAGACGGTCTATGTCGCCTTCCTCAACAGCGAAGGGATTTTCCAGCGCTGTGGCGTGGAGCACCGTGTCGAGGATGGCACCAGTTTGACCTATCTTGGCGACGGGGAGGTTTCCTTCCCCTTTCGCGACATCAATGGAACAACCTACCGCTGCAGCATCCGTTTTTCCCGGGAAGGCAGCGATTTCTATTTTGTTCACGGGGATGCGCCGGCCGAAGAATAGCGGCCGATCGGTCTGGAAACGGTTTTGCGGTGCGGCTGGGCTTTGACGACGGACAGCGGGGATCCGGCAGAGCGGCCGGGTCCCCATTTTTGTCCGTCTTTCGGCCGGACAGATCGCTTTGGCGTGAAATGAAAGCGGCATGACAAAAGTCATGCCGCTTTTTCCCAAAACGGGAATATTCAGCCCTTGATCGCGGTAAAGGAAAACTTCTGGGGTGGTTCAGAGCTCCCGGTCGAGTTCGAGCAGAATCCGGGCGGCGCCGCGGGCGTCCTCCTTGGTGACCCCTTTGTAGAAAACCAGCCGGACCGAATCGGAGAGAACCGGCCGGATCAACAGCCCTTTTTCAGCGGCCCGGCGGCAGAATTCGTCGGGTGAGACACCGATACTGCCCATCCCCAGGACCAGCAGATTTGTCTGTACCTCCTTCTGCATGGTCAGCCGGGTGAGCTTTCCCTGCAGCAGACCGGCGGCCAACCGGGCGTTGTCGATGTCCTCCTGCAGGCGGGAGAGGTTGTGGCGCAGTGCCCACAACCCGGGCGCGGCGATAACGCCGGCCTGGCGCATCCCGCCGCCGAGGAGGTGGCGCAGTGGCCGGACCCGGGCAATTACTTCGCGCGAACCGCAGAGCAGCGAACCGACCGGAGCGCCAAGGCCCTTTGAGATACAGAACATGACCGTGTCGGTATAGGCGGCAATCTGATCGACCGTTACGCCGAGCGAAGCGGCGGCATGGAAGAGCCGGGCGCCATCGAGGTGGATGCTGGCGTGATGGCGGTCTGCAACTTCGCGCAGCCGGCGCATCTGATTGACCGGGATGCAGTAGCCTCCTGAAAAGTTGTGGCTGTTTTCGAGGCAGAGCAGGCGGGCGCCGCTCTCGGCAAAGAGCCGGTCGATCTGTTCGGCGTCGGGGACCATCTGTGGAGTCATCCGGTAGCGGACCGGCTTCATCCGGCAGAAGCGGTCGTCAAACAGGAACTTTTCGGTCAGAAGCAGGTGCTGCTGCTCATGTACCAGCACGGGATCCCCGGCCGAGCTCCAGGCCAGCACCCCACAGGTATTCGCCAGTGTCCCGGTCGGGAAGAGCAGCGCCGCCTCCTTGCCGGTGAGCCGGGCGGCGAGATCCTCCAGTTCGTTGACGGTGGCATCCTCACCCCGTCCGTCCGGGCCGACCCGTCCGTCATCCCCCAGCGGGGCGGTGAGAATCGTTTTAAGCATCGGGAGGTCGGGCATCGTCAAGGTATCGCTTCGCAGATCAATCATGGCAATCCTCCTGTCACAGGTCGTTGGGACGGCGGGAAGGCCGTTCCAGAACAGCTACAGGATAGCACAGATTTGTCCGCTTGACAAGGGCGTATGTCCGCGCAGGGAAGGCGGATTGCCGGCGGCGCGGTTGCATTTCCCTCCGGGTTTGGGTATAATAAAGGAAATCGCGGAAGGGAGGGGATCAGATGCGCCGGATGCTGCCGGTATGGGTGCTGCTGTTCCTCTTTCTTTTTTCATGGTCCATCTTTGCGGACGGGACGGTCTACCTCGACCAAAACGAGGCATTTATCGAGACAAATGGCGATCGTCCCCGCAGGGTGCTGCTCGATGAAGGGCGGCTACGCACCGTGCAGGAGCCGGGAACCATCTTCTGTTTTCCGATCGTCGGCGCCCAGCGGGCGGAGGACCTGTCCGGCCTGCGGGTGACGGTGAACTGGAACAAGGGGGAGGAGCTGGCCGCCCGTCCCCGGATTGAATACCGCCAGACCTACAGCGAGGAGGGGGAACCGCTTGGCTACCGGTATCTCGCAGTGCTCTCTCCCATCGATATGGGAGCGACCGGAACGATGCAGGGCGAGATTCGGATTACCCGCCGGGCTTCCGAGGAGACGGTTTCGGTTCCGTTCACCATCTCGCTGCAGAGCCGGGAGCAGGAGGGACGCGATAATCTCTACCGCTGCAACAGCGAGGATCTGTGGGTCAATTTTTCCGACTCGGAAGACTGGGCTACCCTGCTGTTCTATGACAGTGTCGAATTTGTGGTGCCGACAGAGGGGCAGTCGCCGCTCAATATCGGCTGCTCGATCCGGCCGCTGACCGACTATCTTGAGCGGTATCCTGGAATCGAGATGCGCTTTTTCTGCTGGGAGAAGAGGCCGGTTTTTGATTATCCCGGGACCCTTCTGTTCCCGGCACAGGAGGGGGAATTCCTCTATCGGATCGTGCCCGGCGGCTTTACCGACTGCAGTGCGAGCTACTTGGCGGAGAAGAGAGGATTTGTCCTCGAGACCCGCAACCTCGGGGAATTTGTGATCACCTCAGAGCCGCTCGATCCGTCGGCCCCGCCCGGTGCGTTGCCTAACCCCCCCGTCGGCGCATGCCCGTGAAGATAACAGAAAGGTTAAAAAATTGCAAGAAGCAGGCAATAAAAATTGCGCTTTTCTTCACATTATGATATGATGGGGTCAACATCTTGGAAAAGACATCAGGCGAAGAAAACCCGATGATACAAACAGGAGGAGAATGCAGCATGAAAAAGTGGTTTACCCTCGTGGCGGCGGTTGCGTTGATGGCGGCGATGGCCTGTACATCGATGGCGTTTGACGCGGGAGACATCGTCTATGAGGAGGATGACGACGATTACGATACGGTCAGCACGCTGATTCCCGGTGAAAAGTACTATGTTATCCTGGTCGGCGAGGATGACTACGATTACGATGAAAAGCCCAAGAGCATCAAGTGGGATATCATCGAGGTCGACGATCCCAATGAGGACGATATCCTTGAGGGCAGCAAGGCCAAGCGGTATGCCGATCTGTCGAGCAGCGCGACCCGCCTGCGTACCGGCAGCGGGGATACCCGGTATTCCTGGGGCGCCCGGCTCGACATCAAGAGCATCTCGGCTTCCGATTACGATGATACCATTGAGGTCAACGGCACCGTCGTCTATAAGATTGACGATGTGGAAAAAGAGCTCGACATGAGCTTTTCGATCGAGTATGACGAGGGCGGCAACGAATTTGAAGAGGATGTCATGGCCTTCGAGTTCGAGCGCAACGACGACATCGAGATCGACTTCCCCGATGGGGATGGCAGACTCACCGGTACCGCGAACAAGGATTTCACCCTGCTCGCTTCGCTGGATACCGATTACAACAGCACGATCGGCAACAAGTATCCCAATGCCAACCTCTATTTCTACAATGGCAATGGGGCCAACCTGACCTATATCAAGAGCGCCCGGCTGCATTTTGAGGCCGACAGCGACATGTATCTCTATGAAATCACCAGCGGCAACCAGCTGATTGATCTGAGCAGCACCTACGACAGCGAAAAGGGAGAATTCGTTGTGTCGGCGCGGGAACTGGGCCGGTATGTGGTCTCTGACCGCAAGCTCAACGCCTCGGGTTCCGCTTCGAGCAGCACCGGCAGCGGCTCCTCCTCGTCGGGCAGCAGCTCTTCCGGCAGCAGTTCTTCCGGCAGCAGCTCGTCGGGCAGCTCGTCCATCTCCAACCTGCGCGCCCTGATCGAGCGCAACTTCTCCAACCGGTTTGTCCTGCTCAGCTACGGCACCGAGTACGGCGTCATGGACAAGGCGCTGACCTTCAGCGCGTCGGTCGACATGAGCGGCATGAACACCTCCAATCTGGTGCTCTACACCTACGACGGCGCGAATAACCGGCTGATCGGTTCGGCGAACAAGCCCACGGTCGGCGCGGACGGCAAGCTCTATTTCACCACCAACACCAAGGGATACTATGTGGTGAGCAGCGGCGCGCTGTCCAAATAACCGAGAATCGACCCAATTGACCCGCGGCGCTGCGAAGTACGGGAAACCGCATTTCGCAGCGCCTTGTTTGTTGCAACGGATTTTGTCCGCGCTGGGTTGTGACGGGACGTTTTTTTTGGTAAACTAGAAAGACAGCAACACAACAGACAGGAGCGGAAACAACACGGATGAAGATCGCAGCGATCACAATCGACGGCTATGCAGCGCTTGCGCCGATGGCCGGTGTGGCCGACCGGGCGGTGCGGGAGATCGCACGCGCACATGGGGCCTGCTATACGGTAGGGGAGATGACCAGCGCAAAAGGCATCTGTCAGCACAGCAAGAAGAGCGAAGAACTGCTGCGTCCGGACGACGCCCGTCCTTATGCGGTTCAGCTCTTCGGGGAGGATCCGGACAGCATGCGAGAGGCGGCAAGGTATGCGGCCTCCCTCGGCCCGGATATCATCGACCTGAACTTTGGCTGTCCGGCTCCGAAGATCACCGGAGGCGGCGCGGGCAGTGCTCTGCTGCGGGATCTGCCGCGGGCCGGGGCGGTCGCCCGGGCGGCGGTCGAAGGGGCCGGGGGTATCCCGGTGACCGCCAAGATCCGCCGGGGGTATGACGCCGGGGAGGATGTCGCAGTCGAAGCGGCGCTTCGGCTCGAGGCGGAGGGAATCTCCGCCATCACGGTGCATGGCCGGACCCGGGCGCAGATGTATGCCCCACCGGTTGACCTCGGTTGTATTGCCCGGGTCAAGGCGGCGGTGTCGGTGCCGGTCATTGGCAACGGGGATATCTTTACCGCCGATGATGCCGCCCGGATGTTTGAGGAAACCGGAGTTGACCTGGTGATGATTGGCCGGGGCGCGCTGGGGAATCCCTGGCTCTTTTCCGAGATCAACGCCCGGATGCGGGGGGAACCGCTTCCGCCCCGCCCCAGTCTGCAGGAACGCCTGGCCGTGATGCGCCGCGAGATTGCCCTGCTGCTGGACGACAAGGGTGAGCGGGTCGGCTTTCGGGAGGCGCGCAAACATGTCGCCTGGTACATGACAGGACTGCGGGGTGCGGCTTCGCTGCGCCGGCTCTGTGGAGAGATTTCCGGCTGGGAACAGATCGATGAGATATGCCGGCAGGCCGCCGCAGCTAACCCGTCCGATCCGTTGACTGAATGAGATTCTCACAGGCAGGAGGAAACTGTTATGCCGCAGCTTTGCGTTGCGATCGTTCCGACCCTGGCTGCGCCTCCCGAGGGGGCGCAGCTTGTTATCTTCTGTGATCCGCGCAGCTATGTCGCCGAGATGGATTCGTCGATGATGCTCGCCGCTGCCGCCCGTTATGCGGCGCGCCACCAGGTCTATCTGGTGCCCGAGCGGTTCATCGCGGCCAATTACCTCTGCCTCTGCCTCATCTCTCCGAAGGGAGAGGTGCTGGGGGCGCAGCGGGCGATCCATCTCAACCTCTCGCTGCGTGAGCACAATTATTACCGCGACGATACCATCCGTCCCTTCGACACCCCATTCGGACGGGTTGCCCTGTTGGTTGACGTCGACGTCAACATGCCGCAGGTCGCCCGGGCGGCGGTGGAGGATGGCGCTACACTGCTGCTCTCGAGCCAGTTCATCCAGCTCTACGATCTCTATGAGGATCGGGTGCGGTATGGCGCGATCAACGCCGCCCTTTCCAATGGGGTAAACGTTGCCGCCTGCGCCGGAATGGGCGGGATCATCGTGCGTTGCGACGGAAAGGAGCTCGCCGGCTTTACCGAAGAGTTTCCGGTCTGTGCGTCCTTTGATCCATCCCGCTGTCACGCCGACCGGGATGCTATCGCCGCCGGACGCCTGCTGCTGCAGCGGCACCGCCGTCTGCTCGTCGAGGGAACGATGACCGAAGGGGGGCAGCGGAATGTATAGGTTCCGGCTCAAAGCTGCCGCCTTTGCCATGAGCTATCTGTCCAGCGAGGAGCGGGTTCGGGAGCTTGCCCGTCAGGCGGCGCCCCACCACAACGGGAAGCCCGCCCCGTTCCTGAGTGCGGGCGGCCTGAGAACGGCGGCGGTCTGCGCCTCGTTCGAGAGGCTGAAAAACCTCAACAGCTACATCTCTGCACAAAATGAGATCCTTTCCCGCGCTTCGCAGGCGGGCTGCCAGATCGTCGCCTTTCCCGAGCTGAGCGCGATGCCGGTGGCATCGCTGATGCCCGGCTTTCCGGCGATCCAGGCCGAGCTGCGGGCGCTGTGGGATTCAGATGACCGGCAGAAGCGGGTGGAGTCCTTTTACGAATTCTGCGCCACCGTCCAGGGCTTTATCGGGGAGATTTTTCTCAATACCTTTTCCCAGCTTGCCCGCGGCCACCGGATGATCGTCGCTGCCGGCGGTCTGTATCAGGTTGAAAACGGGGTGCTGACCAACCGCCAGTATCTCTTTACCGACACCGGTGAAGTGTCAGCAGCACAGGATAAGCTCTATCCCGATCGTTGGGAACGCTCGATGGGGGTTTCGGCGGGAAAGAAGCTCTCCCCCGGGCAGACCCCCCTGGGCCGGGTCGCACTGCTGTCCGCCTCCTGCCTGTCCGACTACGAACCGTTTTTTGCGGCGGCGGCAGCAGGCTGTACGGTGGCGACGGCGGGAGCTACCCCGTTTACGCCGGTCAGCGACCTGGCGCGGTACCGCGCACAGGAGTCGGGGCTTTGTCTGCTCTGTCCGGGAATTCAGAAGGGCAGCGCCTTTGCGGTCGCTGGGAGCAGTCCTGCGATGATTGCCGCCCCCCGCGCCGCCACCCGCAGCCGGGATGGACGGGCGGCGGGGCCGTCTCTGCAGCCCCTGGTCACCGCCCGGGTCGATCTGGAGCGGGCGGCGTCCCAGTTTGATCTCTATTCGGCGGACCGAAATCCTGCCTTCTTTCAGGCGCTGCTCGACAGGGATCCGGCCAATCCGTCGCATGAGGGATGATCGTCGTCAGCAAAACGACACATTTGTTCCTGCTTCGATTGACATCGCCTGCGCCGTTGCGGTAAGATGAGGGCGGGGAGGAAAAACCAATGCCGCGGCGCATATCCGGCCCCTGATGGGGATATGATGAAAGCATCATGACCCGTCAGGAGGAACCGTTGCTATGTCCGATCCGAAAAAGAAAAAGAACCCCCAGCCGGATGGCTATCTTACCCCGCCTGGAGCCCAGCCACCGCAGGAACAGATGAACGAACGCCAGCAGGAGCTTGGCGGACAGATTGAACAGACCGGGTCGGTTACCCCGATAGAGGGGCGCCATCCCATCCACTGCCTGACCATCATCGGGCAGATCGAGGGACATTACGATGCGCCGCCCCAGACCAAGACGACCAAGTATGAACATGTCATTCCACAGCTGGTCGCGGTGGAACAGGATCCCGGTATCGAGGGGCTGCTGATGATTCTGAATACCGTCGGCGGGGATGTGGAGGCCGGTCTCGCGCTTGCCGAGCTGGTTTCCGGTATGAAAAAGCCGACCGTCTCACTGGTGCTGGGAGGCGGACATTCGATCGGGGTGCCGCTGGCCTGCAGTGCGCGCCGCTCCTTCATCGTGCCGAGCGCGACGATGACCATCCATCCGGTGCGGATGAACGGGATGGTGCTTGGCGTACCGCAGACGCTGCACTACTTCCAGCGGATGCAGGACCGGATCATCGGCTTTGTCACCGCCAACTCCCGGATGAGCGAAGCGCGGTTTAGGGAGCTGCTGATGAACACCGGGGAACTGGTTATGGACGTCGGCACTACCCTGGACGGAGACAAGGCGGTCGCCGAAGGGCTGATCGACCGGCTCGGCGGATTGTCCGACGCGATCGAGTGCCTGTATGAGCTGATCGAGGCGGAACAACCGCCGCAGAAAAAGACAAAACACCGGCGTGCGACAGCCGCTTCCCGGGGGAAGCGCGTTCGCTGAACGCCGCTGACACAGACGGAGGCAACACCATGAGTATGACAGAAGCGGTGATCCAGGGGATCATTCAGGGGCTGACCGAATTTTTGCCGGTTTCCAGTTCCGGGCATCTCGCCCTCTACCAGTATTTCACCGGGAACAATTCCGAGAGCGGCGCCCTTTTTTCGCTGGTGCTGCATCTCGGAACCCTTTTGGCGGTGCTGATCGCCTTTTGGAGCAGTATTCTGCCGCTGATCATCGAATTCTTTTCGATGGTAGGCGACCTGTTCCGCGGAAGACTCCGCTTGGATACCCGGCGGGAAGAACGGCGGATGATCTTCCTTCTGATCGTCTCGCTGCTGCCGCTCGGCCTGACCTTCCTGCTCAAGGATATCCTGCAGGGGACGGCTGCCGATGGAAATATTGTCGTCGAAGGGGTTTGCTTTCTGGTGACTTCCGCGCTGCTGCTCCTGGCTGACAGTTGTCCGCCCGGCCGGATCCGGGCCAAGCAGATGAGTTATCGCGCCGCGGTGGCGATCGGCTTTGCACAGGCGGTCGCCCCGCTGCCCGGCATCTCCCGGTCCGGTTCCACCCTGTCGACCGGACTGATTCTCGGGTTAGACCGCAAATATGCCCTGGATTTCTCCTTCATCATGGGTATCCCCGCGGTGCTCGGTGCGCTGCTGCTCGACGCGAAGGAGATCCTCGGCGGCGGCCTGGCCATCGAGCCGGGCGTTGTCGCCGCCGGACTGGCTACCTCGCTGGTTTTCGGACTGCTCGCTATCGGGATGGTGCGGTGGCTTGTTTCCTCCCGCAAGCTGCGGTGGTTCGGCTTTTATACATTGGTCCTCGGCGTCGTTACGCTGGGGATCGGAATCTGCGACGTCCTGTTCGGCCATCCGGTCCAGGCAGCGGTGATCGCGTTCTTTGCAAAATAAATTCCCGGGTCCGCCGCTGGATGGCGGCGAGCCCGGCAGCCCGAAATGGAGGGACGAACGGTTGGCTGCAACACGGACACGAAAAAAATCTAAACGAAAAACCAAGGCCCAGCGTGCTGCCCAGAATCAGCTGCTCGCAGTGGTATTCTGTACCATCGGGCTGCTTTTCCTGTTTCTGGCGTTCGTCAGAGGCAGCGAGGGCTGGCTTGCCGCCCATAATCTGCTGCTCGGCTTGTTCGGCTGGTCGGCTTTCTTTATCGGGCCGATTCTGATCTACATATCGGTCATGGCCTCCTTTGACCGCATCGCTGACGACCTGCGGATTCGAGGAGTGCTTACGGCGGTGACGCTGCTGATGGTTTCGGCGGCGTTTCAGATCTTTTTGAGCGGAAAGCCCGAGCCAGAAACGGTGGCGGAACTCTTCCGGGAGCTCTATGATCAGGGGCAGACGCTCCAAGGCGGCGGGGTGGCTTCCATCCTGTTCGGAATGCCGCTGATGCTGCTTGGTGCGCCGGGCGATCGGATCGCAGTGGTTCTGCTGCTCTTCTTGCTCGGGATGATCCTGACCAAATCCACCATCGCCGGTGTACTGCGCTCGGCCAGCCGGCCGATGGAAAAGCTGTCCAACGGCTACCATGACCTGCTCGATTCGATGCCGGCCCCGAAGGAGCCGCAGCAGCGGGTGCGGAGCAGCCGGGCTGTCGATATTCCGCTCGACGATCCGCCGCCGCAGCGTCCGCGCAGCAAGCGGCAAAAGCTGCCGGAGCTGATTGCACAGGAGAGCAAGCCGGCCGGCGAAACTCCTGCTGTGGCACAGCCTGCAGCGGAACCGGCCGGCGAACCGGAACAGACGGCTGCCCAACCCGCGCCGATTGTGCCGGATCAGGAGGGGGAGCAGCTCTACATCGACGACATCATCAAGCGGGTTGCCCGTGTGCAGGAAAAGCACCGCCCGCCCGCCGAGGAGCAGACAGAACCGACGCAGCCGTCAACCGAGGAGCCGCCCGCTCCCAAACCCGAGCCGCCGGTCTATGTCATGCCTCCGGTCACCCTGCTGCGTGAGCCGAAGCCGTCTGCCGGAGAGGAGGCCACCGCCGACGAGCTGCGGCAGAACGCGCAGCGCCTGGTTGATACGCTGCAGTCGTTTGGAGTGCAGACGAGAATTATCGATATCGCACGCGGTCCGGCGGTAACCCGGTATGAGCTGCAGCCGTCCGCCGGGGTCAAGATTTCCAAGATTACCAACCTTGCCGACGACATTGCGCTCAACCTCGCTTCGGCGGGGGTGCGGATTGAGGCCCCGATCCCCAACAAGGCGGCGGTTGGCATCGAGGTGCCAAACCGCAGTGTCACGCCGGTGACGCTTCGAGAGGTAGTGGAATCGGATCCGTTCCAGGAGGCGAAAAGCAAGATCACCGTTGCACTCGGCCGGGATATCGCGGGAAGGGTGACCATCGCCAACATTGCCAAGATGCCCCATCTGCTGATTGCGGGGGCGACCGGTTCGGGAAAATCGGTCTGCATCAACTCGATCATTATGAGTATCCTCTTCAAGGCCCGCCCCGACGAGGTCAAGCTGCTGATGATCGACCCGAAGGTGGTCGAACTGGGCGTTTACAACGGGCTGCCCCATCTGGTCATTCCGGTGGTAACCGACCCGAAGAAGGCGGCCGGCGCGCTGGGCTGGGCGGTGACCGAGATGCTCAATCGCTACAAGCTCTTTGCAGCGCACGGTGCGCGGGAGATTGAGTCCTTTAACAAGATGGTCCGCGCCCAGAAGGAGGCCGCCGGCGAAGGTGCGCCGATGACCCCCGGCGGGGAGGCGTTGCAGGAACTGCCTCATTATGTCATCATTGTGGACGAGCTGGCCGATCTGATGATGGCCGCGCCCAGCGAGGTGGAGGATTCGATCTGCCGGCTGGCGCAGATGGCCCGCGCCGCCGGAATGCATCTGATTATCGCGACCCAGCGTCCGTCGGTGGATGTTATCACCGGCGTGATCAAGGCGAATATTCCGTCTCGGATTGCCTTTGCGGTGTCGTCCCAGGTCGATTCCCGCACCATCCTCGATATGGGCGGCGCCGAAAAGCTGCTCGGAATGGGAGACATGCTGTTCTATCCGGTCGGTTCCGCCAAGCCGACCCGGGTACAGGGCTGTTTTGTCTCGGATGATGAGATTGAGCGGGTGGTCAGCTTTATCAAGAGCGCCGCTTCTGCTGAATACGATCAGAGTGTCCTCGAAGAGATTGACCGCCAGACCCCGACCGGAAAGGGTGCAAACGGCGCCTCGGGCAGCGAGGAGACGGACGGGGACGAGATGCTCCCCGCCGCGATCGAGTGTGTCGTCGAAGCAGGAATGGCGTCGACCTCCCTGCTGCAGCGCAAGCTCAAGCTCGGCTATGCACGGGCGGCGCGGATGATCGACGAACTGGAATCCCGCGGGATTGTCGGGCCGTTTGAGGGCTCCAAGCCCCGTACCGTGCTGATCTCCAAGGAGCGGTGGATTGAGATGAAGCTCAACCAGGCTGCCGAATCGGAGCAGCAGAGCCAGAATCCATAAGGGGAAAGGAAACCGATGGCAAAAAGAAGGACCCGCAGAAAGCAGAAAACCGTTGCCCGAAAGCTTCTTGCAGCACTGCTGCCGCTGTTGGTGGCGGCGCTGGCCGGGTACGGGGTCTGGGAATACAGTCCCAATCTCTCCCTGCCCGCCGCAGCGATGCCCGAAGGTTCGCTGGTGGCGGTGCAGGTCATCGACGTCGGGCAGGGAAGCAGCCTTCTGCTGCACACCGGGGAGCACTCGGTGCTGATCGATGCAGGAGAAGCGCAGGCCTACCCGGCTGTTTCGGCCCAGCTTGGGGCCTGGGGGATCGAGTCGCTCGATCTGCTGGTGCTTACCCATCCGCATACCGACCACTACGGCGGGATGACCGATCTGCTGGGGGACTATGAGGTGGAGACCCTCTGGATGCCGGAAATTGATGAGTCGCTGCTGCCGACCTCCGCAAGCTATGAGGCGCTGCTCGATGCGATCGAACAAAACGGCTGTGAGGTGGAGCTCAAGAACAAGCCGGACAGCCTGTCGCTGGGCGAGGGGGTGACCCTCACGCTGCTCGACGGCTTTGCGGCGGATCCGGACAATCTCAACGATACCTCCCTCTGCCTGCGGATCGATGCGGGGGAGGCGTCTTTCCTGGTGACCGGTGACGGGGAATCGGCCGTCGAGAAGCAGCTGCTTGAGAGCCACGCGCCGGTGGATGTAGATCTGCTGGTGGCGGGACATCATGGCAGCAGCAGTTCGTCGCGGCAGGAGCTGCTTGATGCGGCGACCCCAAAGGGTTCGGCTATCTCCTGCGGGGCGGGAAACTCCTATGGCCACCCCAATGCGGGAACCCTTGAGCGTCTCGCGCCGTTTGGACCGATCTACCGCACCGATCTCATGGGAACCATCACCTTTACGACCGACGGAGAGACGATTGCCGTCACAGCGCAGGGAATCAGCGATACGATAGACGCGAAAGGATGAGCCGGATTGCTGAGCATCGAACGATTTGAAGGGGAAACCGCCCTGTGTGAGGATGCACAGGGAAATCGGCAGGAATTGCCGCGCGCTTTGCTGCCGCCGGATGCGCGGGAAGGGGATCTGCTGCGCGATGGCCCCGGCGGCTGGGAGATTGACCGGGAGGGAACCGCCCGCCGCCGCCACGCCGCTGCGGAACGACTCTCCAAGATGGGGGCCCGTACCCGGCGCAGCCAGGTTGAGGCGGTGCTGCGCCGCAGTGAGGGGCCGGTCAGTGCGTCGGTGCTCGCCGCACAGTTCGGGGTCAGCCGGCAGATCATCGTTGGCGACATCGCGTTGCTGCGGGCGGCAGGGGCGCCGATTATCGCCACCCCGCGGGGATATCTGCTCGAGCAGGCGCATGTCGATGCCTCTCAGTATTACACCATTGCCTGCCGGCACACCACCCCTGAACAGCTGCTCGAGGAGCTTTGCCTGGCAGTTGACCAGGGGGCGGTGGTGGTGGATGTCATCGTCGAGCATCCGGTCTATGGACAGATCACCGGACAGCTGGAGGTACGTTCCCGGTATGACGCTGAGCGATTTGCCCAGGCGCTCGCCCGGTCGTCATCGGCACCGCTGTCGCTGCTGACCGGTGGGATTCATCTGCATACGCTGCGCTGCCCCGACCGGGACTGCTTTGATCGGGTTTGCGCGGCGCTGCGGCGGGCCGGCATCCTGGTCGATGAATAAGGGCCGAACCGACACCTGTATTCGACTGTGAAAGGAGCATCTGCATGGCTGACGTCAAACGGATTGAGCGGGATCTTGAAACTTTGTATCGGATCAGTGCCCCCTGTGAGGAGGGCTGCACCCGGCTAAGTTATACCCCTGCCTACCGGCAGGCGGTCGATTATCTCCGGGGACGGATGGAGGAGGCCGGAATGCAGGTGCGTGAGGATGGAATCGGCACCCTTTACGGTCTGCTGCCCGGGCGCAATCCCGACGCGCCAAAGATTGTGACCGGCTCCCACCTCGATACCGTTCGCTGTGCCGGTGCGTTCGACGGGCCGGCGGGAATCGTCTGTTCGCTGGAAGCGGCGCGGATGCTTCGGGAAAGCGGTGAGCCGCTCGAAAGCGGCCTGGAAGTGGTAGCCACCATCATGGAGGACGGCGGCCGTTACCCTGGAACGACGGGCAGCCGGTTTATGGCGGGGATCTACGGCGAAGAGGATCTCACCCGCCTGAAGGATGACGATGGCCTGCCGCTGATTGAGGCGATGAAGGCCTATGGCCTGTCGGGGAGCATCGAGGGAGTCCGCCGCCGGCCCGAAGAGGCAAAGGCGTTTCTTGAGCTGCATATGGAGCAGGCCTCCAAACTTGAATCGACCCATACCGACATCGGGGTGGTACGGACCATCTGCGGCAACGCCTGGTTCCGGGTTACGGTGCGGGGCAAGGCCAGCCATCCCGCGATTCCGCATGCCGAGCGAAGCGACGCCGGGTTTGCGTCGATCCGGCTGCTTGCCCGGATTGAGGAGAAAATTGCCAAAGATTATCCCGGGAAGATTACCGTCAATTGCGGGCAGATGGCGCTGCATCCGGGAGCGGTCAATGCGGTGCCGTCCCGCGCCATTTTTACGGTGGATTACCGCTCCTTTGAAAAGGCCTATCTCGATGCAATGACCCTTTTCCTTGAAGCGGAGGCCCACCGGATTGAGACGGAATATCGCGTGACCGTTGAAGTGCAGTTTCTCAAGGGGACACCCCCGGTCGACAACAGCCCGAATGTTATCGACGCCTTTGAGCGGGCCTGCGACCGGCTGGATTACCGGCATATGCCGCTCAATTCGGGGGCGGGGCACGACACGATGTTCCTGCGGCAGGTCTGGGACGCGGGGCTGATCTTTGTCCCGAGTTACAACGAAGGGGTGACCCATTGCCCGCAGGAGTTCACCGACTATGAAAACCTGGCCAAGGGGGCGGACGTCCTGCTGGAGACCGCCCGGATCCTTGACCGGGAGAAAAGGTGATCCACTGAGCCGAGGAGGGGTGAAAACCCCTCCTTTTTGTTTTGCCCGGCGCAGTGTGCGGGCAAAAAAGCAGGGCTCCGGCAAATTGCCGGAGCCCTGCAGTTATATTGGGGAATGTGGGGGAAATCCGCTTACTTTTCAGCCCGCTTGGCCAGCGCAGCGTACTTGGCAGCGGCATTCTCCTTGGCCTTCTCGAAGAGGTCCTTGGCGCGGTCGGGGAAGGAGCGCTCGAGCGAGGAGTAACGGACCTCGTTCTTGATAAACGCTTCATAATCGGCGGTCGGCGCCTTGGAGTCGAGCTGGAAGGGATTCTTGCCCTCGTCGGCGAGGCGGGGATCATACCGGAAGGTGTTCCAGTAGCCGGCCTCGACGGCGCGCTTGATCTCGGTCTGGGCGATGCTCATGCCGCCCCGGATGCCGTGGTTGATGCAGGGGGCGTAGCAGATGACCAGCGACGGGCCGTGATAGCTCTCAGCCTCGGAGATCGCCTTGACGGTCTGCGCGTAGTCGGCACCCATCGCGACCTGCGCGACATAGATATAGCCGTAGCTCATCGCGATGCCGGCAAGATCCTTCTTCTTGACCGACTTGCCGGCGGCGGCAAACTGGGCGACCGCGCCGGTCGGGGTGGCCTTGGAGGACTGGCCGCCGGTGTTGGAATAAACCTCGGTATCGAAGACAACGACGTTGACGTCCTCGCCGGAAGCGAGCACATGGTCGAGGCCGCCGTAACCGATGTCGTAGGACCAGCCGTCGCCGCCGAAGATATAGACGGCCTTCTTGGCGAGGTAATCCTTCTCGGTGAGGATATCCGCAGACTTCTCGCAGCCGGCCTTGGCAGCGGCTTCAAGCTCGGAGACCAGCACGTCGGTGCAGGCGGAGTTGGCACGGGTGTCATCCTTGGTGGCGAGGAAGGCGTCGATCGCATCATTGAGCGAAGCGGTGGTCGAAACCTCGCGCAGTGCCTTGAGCTTGCCGATCAGCTTCTCGCGGATGGCCTTCTGTCCGAGGAAGATGCCATAACCGAACTCGGCGTTGTCCTCAAACAGCGAGTTGCCCCAGGCCGGACCCTTGCCCGCCTTGTTGGTGCAGTAGGGGGTGGAAGGAGCCGAACCGCCCCAGATCGAAGAACAGCCGGTGGCATTGGCGATATACATCCGGTCGCCGAACAGCTGGGTGACCAGCTTGGCATAGGGGGTTTCGCCGCAGCCCGCGCAGGCGCCCGAGAATTCGAGCATCGGCTGACGGAACTGGCTGCCCTTGACGGTATCGATCTTGAACTTGTCGAGAACGGCCTGATCCATCTCGATTTCGGTGCCATAGGCAAAGCCCTTCTGGGAGGAAAGCTGGCTCTCCAGCGGCTTGAGAACCAGCGCCTTCTCGCCCTTCTTGCCGGGGCAGACGTTGGCGCAGGAGCCGCAGCCGGTGCAGTCGAGGGCCGAAATGGTGATGCCAAACTTGTAGCCAGGCATACCCGTCATGTCGATCAGCTTCTGCTCAGCAGGAGCGGCGGCAGCCTGCTCGGCGTTGAGCGCGATCGGGCGGATGACGGCATGCGGGCAGACATAGGAGCAGAAACCGCACTGGATGCAGTTCTCAGGCATCCAGCAGGGAACGTCGACAGCGACACCGCGCTTCTCATAGGCGGCAGAGCCCTGCGGCAGGGTGCCATCGGCGTAGGGAGCCAGCGCCGAAACAGGCAGCTTGTCGCCCTTCTGAGCGTTGGCCGGAACCATGACCTTGTTGACAAAGTCGACCAGCTTCTGGTTCGAACCGGTGGCGACAGGGTATTCCAGCTCGCCCTCGGCGGTCTTCCAGGAGGCGGGAACCTCAACCTTGTGCATACCGGTGACACCGGCGTCGATCGCGTCGTGGTTCTGCTTGACGACGTCGTCGCCCTTCTTGCCGTAGCTCTTGGTAGCGGCGTCCTTCATGAACCGGACAGCGTCATCGATCGGGATGATGTTGGCCAGCTTGAAGAAAGCAGCCTGCAGAATGGTGTTCAGACGGTTGCCCAGGCCGATCTTCTTGGCGATCGAAACAGCGTCGATGGTGTAGAAGTTGATGTTGTTCTGTGCGATATAACGCTTAACCGAGCCGGGCAGATGCTTCTCAAGGGCATCCATATCCCAGCCGCAGGAGAGCAGGAAAGTACCGCCGGGCTTGAGGGCCGAAAGCATGTCGTACTTGGTGATATAGGCGGAGTTATGGCAGGCAACGAAGTCGGCCTTTTCGATCAGGTAGGTCGAACGGATCGGGGTGTGGCCGAACCGCAGGTGCGAGACGGTGACACCGCCCGACTTCTTCGAGTCATAGGAGAAGTAGGCCTGTGCATACATGTCGGTGTGGTCGCCGATGATCTTGATCGAGTTCTTGTTGGCGCCGACGGTGCCATCCGAACCCAGGCCCCAGAACATGCAGGAGGTGGTGCCCTTCGGCGCGGTGTCGGGGTTCTCGTTGATCGGCAGCGACAGATGGGTCACATCGTCCTCAATGCCGATGGTGAAGCGCTTTTTGCCCTGCTTCTCGGCATTGCGGTAGACCGCGATGATCTGAGCGGGGGTGGTGTCCTTCGAGCCGAGGCCGTAGCGGCCAGAGAACATCGGCAGCTGACCGAACTTCGACTCACGCAGGCCGAGCACAACGTCGAGGAAGAGCGGCTCGCCGATCGAACCGGGCTCCTTGGTGCGGTCGAGAACGCTGATGGTCTTGACCGAATCCGGGATGACCTCGATGAGCTTTGCGGGGACGAAAGGCCGGTAGAGGCGGACCGTCACCAGGCCGTACTTGCCGCCGGCGGCGTTGAGATAATCAACGGTCTCACGGATCGTCTCGCAGACCGAACCCATCGCGATGATGATATGCTCAGCATCCGCAGCGCCATAGTAGTTGAAGAGCTTGTAGTCGGTGCCGATCTTGGCATTGACCTTGTTCATATACTCCTCGACGACAGCGGGCAGCGCATCATAATAGGGGTTGGCCGCTTCCTTGGCCTGGAAGAAGATGTCGGGGTTCTGAGCAGAACCATGCAGCACCGGATGCTCCGGGTTGAGCGCACGGGCGCGGAAAGCGCGGACCGCATCCCAGTCGAGCATGTCCGCGAGATCCTTGTCGTCCCAGACCTCGATCTTCTGGATCTCATGGGAGGTCCGGAAGCCGTCGAAGAAATGGACAAACGGGACGCGGCCCTTGATGGTCGAGAGGTGGGCGACGGCACCGAGGTCCATCGCCTCCTGAACGCTCGAAGAGCAGAGGAAGGCGAAACCGGTCTGGCGACATGCATAGATGTCCGAATGATCGCCAAAGATCGACAGCGCATGGGTGGCCAGCGCTCTTGCCGAAACGTTGATGACGCAGGGAAGCAGCTCACCCGCGATTTTGTACATGTTCGGGATCATCAGCAGCAGGCCCTGCGAAGCGGTGTAGGTGGTGGTCAGGGCACCGGCCGAAAGAGAGCCGTGCACTGCGCCGGCGGCGCCGCCCTCCGACTGCATCTCGGTGATGCGAACCGGCTCGCCGAACAGATTCTTGCGGCCGTTGGCGCTCCACACATCGGTGACCTCAGCCATGACCGACGAAGGGGTGATCGGGTAGATCGCCGCGACTTCGGTGAAGGCATAGGACACATGTGCGGCAGCGTTGTTGCCGTCCATGGTCTTCATTTTTCTTGCCATAGTTTCTCCTCCTTTGAATTTCGGGAAACGGGCGGTTTTCTGATGAAAACCGTTTCCGTATTGACCTCCGTTGATCATCCTATCACGATTTTTTGGCGTTGTAAAGAGGAATTCCGGGTTTTTGAAAGGGTAATTTCAATTTTGTTTTTCGGTGACGGAAACCCTGTCAACCCTTTGAAGTGATTTGAAAATTCGGGGATTTTTTTTGCGGATGCTGACGGGTAGTTTCACATGTTGAGATGTTTCGCCCCTGCGGAGACAGCATGCCCAACCGGAGCAGGCGGCAGACAGCGTGTCCTTAAAATTCCCGCCGGACGGTTTTGCTTTATCACAGTACAGGGCCCGGACCGGGAGCTTTCGCCCTGCGGACCGGGCCCTGTACAGGAAGAGAGAGAAATGGGAGAGTGCAAAAAATAGGAGAATAACTGAAGAAGCGTAGCAAATTAAAGAATCAGGCAGCCTGCTGACGGACCGACTCAGGCACCTTCTCCTGGAGGGTGACCGGAATATTCAGAGTGGCTCCATCCCGCAGTATCTTCAACTCAACGGTGTCTCCCGCCTTGTTCAAAGCGAGCTGGGCGGAGAGCTCATCGGCGCTTGAAATCTCGGTGCCGTTGACAGCGATGATTCCGTCGCCGATCTTCAGGCCGGCGCGCTCAGCGGCCGAACCCTGGGTGACCGAGGCAATATAGACGCCGTTGTTGGGAACCCGATAGTAGAAGGCGGTGCGGGCATCCTGGATGTCGATAACCGACACACCGAGCTCACCCCGGCCGGTGACATAACCGTTTTCGATCAGATCAGAGGCAACGGTCATCGCGTTGTCGATCGGGATGGCAAAACCGAGTCCCTCGACGCCGACGCCGGAGGATTTGGCAACGACAATGCCGATCAGCTCGCCGCGGTTGTTGAAGAGGCCGCCGCCCGAGTTGCCGGGATTGATTGCCGCATTGGTCTGCAGCAGGGTCATCGTGTGGTCATCGACGGTGATCTGCCGGTCGAGTGCGCTGACGATACCGTTGGTGACGGTGCCGCCGAGTTCACCGAGCGGGTTTCCGATCGCGATGGTCTCGTCGCCCACCTCCAGTGAGGCGGAGCTGCCGATTGTCGCGGCACTGAGCCCCTCGGCCTGGATTTGAATAACCGCCAGATCGGTCTGAGCATCGGCGCCGATCAGCGTGGCGTCATAGCTTTCACCGTTTTTCAGTGTGACCGAAATCTTGGTGGCATCCTCAATGACGTGGTTATTTGTCAGGATGTAGCCATCTTCCGAGATGATAACACCGCTGCCGGCAGCAGTACCGGTTGCCTGCTGCGTGGTGAAGAAGCCGGGGACCTCCATCGTTACCTCGGTGTTGATTGCGACGACCGAATCCGATACGGCGCTGACTACTTCAGAGACACTCATCGTGTTGCTCGACGGGGTACTGACTGCCGGAGCTGCGGACGGAACAGACGGTTCAGCAGCCGGAGCGGCTACAGGCTGAACGTTGTCCCCCCACAGGGAGAGGGCAAGGTATCCGCCGCCAAGTCCCGCGGCGCCCGAGATCAGCAGGCAGGCACAGAGCAGGGCGGTTACCTTCAGGCCGGTGTGATGGTTTTTGGAGTGGTGAGTCGGCTGCTCCCAGACGGGTGACGACTCAGAAGTGGTGGATGGGGTGGAATATGGGACATTATGTTCATCATGATTTGGGTACATGAACGATTCCTCCTTGTGAACTGGTATGCTTTTATGATACGGGAGAAAATCAGCAATCCTTTAACCGAGATGAAAAGAAATTTCCCATTTTATCCGAAAATCAGATGAAACTCTGTCCAATATAGGGGGACAGCGCCGATTCCATCGGGACAGATTAACCAGAAATACGGCCCAAAAATTATTCTGAATGTTCATTGCAATCATAGGGAAAAGAAGGTATCATGGAAATGCAGCAAAATCTATAGAATATAGAGATCGAACGGAGGGCCGAGATGAAGGGCCTTGTCTATATCCCGCGGGATATTGCGCGGGAAGGAAAGGAATATCTGACCGAGCGGGGTTATGGGCTGCGGCTCGGGGAACCCGGCGTCACCGAGGAACAGATGATGCGGGATGTGGTGGGCTGTGATGCGATGCTGCTTCGCACCGTCAAGGCGACCCGCCGGGTGCTGGAGGCAGGGGATTCGCTTCAGATCGTCGCCCGCCACGGGGTCGGACTGGATATCATCGATGTCGCCGCTGCGACCGAGCTGGGCATCCAGGTGACCAATACCCCGAGTTCCAACGCCGAGTCGGTTGCCGAATATGTTTTCTGCGGACTGCTGGCGGCGGCGCGCAACCTGGCGCCAATGTCGGCGGCAGTGCGGGAAGGCAACTTCTTTCTGAGAGATCGCCTCAAGGGGCGGGAGCTGTTCGGAAAGACCCTCGGTCTGGTCGGACTGGGACATATCGGTCTGGGGGTCGCACGGATCGCGGCGCTCGGCTTTGGAATGAAGGTCATCGCCTACCGGCACAATTTGCGGGGGAAACCGCTGCCGGATTACATCAGGCTGGTTGAGTGGGAGGAGCTGTTCTCCGCCGCCGACGTCGTTTCGGTCCACATCCCGCTGCGCCCCGAGAACATCGGGCTGATTGGTGAGCGGGAGTTCGCGTGGATGAAACCGGAGGCCTATTTTGTCAATACGGCGCGCGGCAAGGTGGTTCAGGAAGCGGCACTGCTTGCGGCGCTGCGTGACCGGCGGATCGCGGGAGCGGTGCTTGACGTCTTTGCCAGTGAGCCGCCTGCCCCGGATAATCCGCTCTTTGCGCTCGATAATGTCGTCCCCACCCCGCACATCGGAGGAGCAACCTATGAGGCGATGACCCGTTCAGCGGTCTATGCGGCGATGGAGATCGACCGGGTGCTGTCGGGCCAGGAGCCCCAGTGGCCGGTCAACCGGCCCGCTGCACCGCGCCGCAAACCCTAACAACACAGAACAGGAGGAAAAGGCCATGGCCGAAAAAGCGGTTTCGCGCTCGACCCTTTCCCGACAGGTGTATCAGTACCTCCGCCGGGGGATCATTCTGCAGGAAACGCCGCAGCTCTATATGGGGCAGAAGCTCAATGAAGTTGAGCTCGCCCGGATGCTCGGCTGCAGCACGACCCCGGTTCGGGAAGCGATCAATATGCTGCGGCAGGAGAAGCTGATTGTCAGCACAGCCTTTCATTGTTCCAGCGTGGTCAGCTTCCAGGAGGAGGACATCAAGAATCTGATGTACGTTCGCAAATCCCTCGAGCTTGCCGGACTGCGGCAGGCCTTCGAACGGATCACCGAGGAGGATGTCAAGGAGCTCGAACGGATCGTCGAAAACTACCGGCAGGCCTATGAGCGGATTGACGTCGAGATGGTCTCCTATCACAATAAGATCTTTCACAATCTGATTCTGCAGCGTTCTCAGAACAGCATCCTGCTGGAGATGATTGAGAGCATCTCCGACCGATCGGATATGATCCGGGCGCCGATGGTTCACCATCAGAAGCGGGTCAATACCGGCCTGCGGGCGGTGGCGGTCGGGGAGCATGAGGCGCTGCTGGAGGCAATCCGCCGGCGGGATCTTGCCGCTGCAGAGCGCTGCCTGGGCGCGCATATCGACCGGATGTGCAGGGATGTTCTGAAGTTCTATGAGGAACACCAGGCCGATCTGATGGGGGCGTGATGGGATGGAAATCCGCAGACTGGAGCTGTTGGAAGGGGCTGCGGCCGCGACTGGACTGACCGTCGTTATCGATGTTTTCCGCGCTTTTTCCACCGCAGCCTATGTGCTGGCAAATGGCGCACGGGAGATTCTGGCGGTTGGTGCGATTGAACAGGCCTATGAGCTCAAACAGCGCAATCCCGATTTCGTGCTGATGGGGGAGCGGGGAGGCAGGATTCAGCCGGGTTTTGACCTGGGCAACTCCCCCTATGATGCCTCCCGATATGATTTTTCCGGAAGAACTGCGATTCTGACCACCGGCGCGGGCACCCAGGGGCTGACCTCTGCGGTGGGCGCGCAGGAGCTGGTGGCCGGAAGTTTTCCGACTGCCGCCGCGACCGCCCGGTATATTCGTTCCCGTTCACCACAGGTTGTGTCGCTGGTGGCGATGGGCAACCGCGGGGTGGTACCTAACGATGAGGATCGCCTGTTTGCCGGTTATCTGGCTGGGCTGCTGGAGGGACACCGCGAAAATTTCGAGGAGATTGTCCGCACCCTCCGTCAATCCCCCAGCGGCAGGCGGTTTTTTGATCCTGCCGTCGACTGGGCGCTCCCGGAGGATTTTGAACTGGCTCTTTCGCTCGATCGGTTTTCCTTCTGCCTGACCGCTGAGGCCCTGCCGGACGGAACTGCCCGTATCACCAAGGCCCCCGATCCGCCGATGATCTGAGCTGCCCTCCAAAGGGCCGGTTCGGAGAAGGTTCGTGACAGCTATTTTCTCTATAGAGTATATACTTTGATATGGATACCTCGGCGCCCCAATAACCGGCCGGTTGAGGGGAGGAAAAAGCGCTTCATAAAAAGTCTATAGAGTATATACTATTGAAGCTATTGCCACTTGCAGCAAATCAAAGGAGGATACCATGCAAAAGACAAAGGAATTTTTCAGAGAGAACTGCCCGCTTCACGAGACCCGCAGGATCTCTCAGGTGGTGATCAAGGCCTGTTCCAATGTGCAGGAACTGGTGTTCACCCCTGAGTATATCGACCATGAGCGCCATGAGCGGGATCCGCAGGTCTACCGGTTCTCGAGCGGCTGGGGCCCCACGACGGTACTGCCCGATGCCACCGAGCCCGACGCCATTCTCTATGTCTATCAGGATTCTTCGATGGAGGAGCTGGAGTTCTTCTGGGATGGCAATGAGTACTTCCTGGCCGGACCGGTGATCGAACGGGAGAAGGCCGCCCCCGACAAGCGCTACACCGTCTACAGCACCGGCGGCCTGCTGACGCGAATCATGCCTGGCGTGCTCGAATCGAAGGGATTCTCCTGTCTGCATGCGACGAGCGTCTATAACCCCGACACCAACCACATGATGGTCTTTGTCGGCGGACCGGGTGCCGGAAAGACGATTCTGATGCTCGAAGCCTGCCTGCGGCAGGGTTACAAGCTGATGACCACCGAATACACCCACTTCCGCACCGAAAACGGCGAGGTCCGGTTCTACCTCGGGTCGGTGCTCGACAACGTCCGGGTGGGCAACCTGATTTACAACTACACCGAGTATGAGCGCATCTGGGGCAAGAAGATCCTCGACCGGCTGCCGGCGGGCTACAACCCCTGGTCGTCGAAGGTGGCGCTCGATATGACCCCGCTGCTTCCCGACCGGGAGGTCATCGTCAATCCCAGGGTCAGCCTTGTCTTTGTCAAGATTGAGGGCTACCGCGAGGCGCCGGTCGTCGAGCAGCTCAAGCCCGCCTCGACCCGGTTTCAGCTCTACCTCAACGCGGCCGAGCTGATCAGCCGTCCCCGGTTCTTCTTCGGCTGCCTGCCGGTGCCGTCGCTCGATACCACCAAGCGGGCCAAGAACCGCCTTAAAATCGTCGACGACATGCTCGCCACCGCCGATCTGGTCGAATGCACCTCCCTCTTCGCGGGGGTCAACAACGCCTGGATCTGGAAAAAGTAACGGGAGGAGCCGCGCATGAACCATACAAAAATCATGGCGACCATCGGTCCGGCCTCCTGGGATGAAAAGACCCTTGAGGCGATGATTCTGGCCGGGGTCAGCAGCTGCCGGATCAACTTTTCCCACAGCAGCTATGAGCAGGCGGAAAAGATCATCCATGACATCCGCCGGATCAGCAAAAAGCTCAACCGGCCGGTCGCAATCCGCCAGGACCTGCAGGGCCCCAAGATCCGGATCGGCGAGCTCGAGCGGGAGGAGGGCTATCCGCTTCCGGTCGGGCATGAGATCACCTTCACCCGCGAAAAGATCACCGGCGACGCCCACCGCGCCACCATCGCGCAGCCCGAATTTATCGGGTCGATCGAAGCGGGGGCGGAGGTGGCCATCGGGGACAACGACATCAAGCTGACCGTCCTCGAGAAGCCCAATCCCGACGAAATCCGCTGCCGGGTCACCATTCCGGGAACCCTCAGGCCCCGCAAGGGGGCGGCCGCTCCCGGAACGATCATCCGCTTCAAGGGACTGACCGAAAAGGATCTGCGGGATTTTGAGTTTGGTATCGAGCAGAAATTCGACTGCGTATCGATGTCCTTTGTGCAGACGGCCGACGATATCGCGCTGCTGCGTACGATGATGAAGGAGCGCGGGGTTTGGATGCCGATCCTTTCCAAGATCGAGCAGCGCAATGCCCTCGATAACCTTGACGCGATCATCCAGGCATCCGACGGTCTGAGCGCGGCGCGGGGGGATCTCGCAGTGGAGCGCCCGATCGAGGAGCTGCCGCTGCTGGTCAAGGAGATGATCCGCCGCTGCAATCTGGCCGGAAAGTTTGTCTTCACCGGCTCAGGTATCCTCAAAAGCCTGATGCATAACAGCTGGCCGACCCGCGCAGAGGTCAGCGATGTGGCGGCATTGGTCCTTGACGGTATCGATGCGATCTCCTTCTCGGACGAGACGGCGGTGGGAGATGATCCGGTGGGCAGTGTCAAAATGCTTGCCAACATCATCGCCCGCTGTGAGGAGGCGATGCTGCGGATTCGCAGGGAGGACACGCTTTTCCGCAGTATCCGGCCACATTTCCACACCGTCCGCGGCAGCGAGGCGATTTTCCTGGTCGCCGACCGGGTCGAGCCGGTTGCCCGGATGGCAAAGATGCACTATACCGCGCCGGTCATCGTACCGACCCGCAACGACCGGCTTTCCAACTATCTGGCCCATTACTGGGGGATTTATCCGATGTACTGCCCGCATGAGATGAGCGACGAGGCGCTGCTCGACTACGCGGCCGAGCAGGCGGTTTCACTCGGCATGATCGGACGGGATAGCGGGATCATTCGGTACTGAAACAAAGATGGGGGACGATAATGATCGGAGTTTTTCATCTGCAGGGAAACATATGACCGTGGGAGGAGGCATCGTTTATGTTATGGGGAGGAACGCTTTTTATCATAGGCGGCATTTTATATGCCATTACTTTCAGTTACCCCGATGGACAGGTCCTTTATTTGCAGGGTTTAACAATTGGACTGATGGCCTTGTCTCTTTTGAGCTGTTATCAGGCGTGGAAGTTGAAGCAGAAAACGACTCCGAAAAAAGCAGCCGGAGAGATTAGCTATCGCCGGGTGCTGCTGGTTATCCTGATGGGGGTTCTGTATGTGCTGCTGATGCCCTATCTCGGCTTTATCGGCGCAACACTGGCATTTCTGATATTCTGCATGTGGATATTGGGATTTCACCGGATTGTTCCGATTATTTCCATATCGATAGGATGTACAGCGGTGCTATATGTCGGCTTCCAGATCGGATTAGGCGTTCCGCTGCCGACGGGCTTGCTGGCGTAACGGGAAAGGGGGCTTTGAAGTGGTAAATTTCTCATTGCTGTTGGAAGGATTTCTGGCCTGCCTTCTGCCGGTCAATCTGTTCGCACTTTTTGTAGGAACCGCTTTCGGTATCGTTATCGGGGCATTGCCGGGGCTGACCTCGACCGTTGCGGTTGCGGTGCTGTTGCCGGTTACCTTTAGTATGGATCCGGGAACAGGATTGATTCTTCTGGGATCTACCTACGGCGGAGCGATGTACGGGGGGTCCATCTCTGCCATCCTGCTTAATACGCCAGGTACCCCTGCGGCAGCGGCCACCTGTATTGAAGGATATCCAATGGCAAAGAAAGGGCGTGCGGGAGAAGCGCTCGGAATGGCGGCAGTCGCTTCATTTATCGGAGGAACATTGAGCATCATTGCGCTGATCTTTGTCGCTCCTCCGCTGGCGAAGGTTGCATTGACCTTTGGCCCGCTGGAATACTTCTTCCTGGCGCTTTGTGGAATGTCCATTGTGATCAGCATTTCGACCAATTCACTGACGAAAGGATTCATTTCGGCGATTATCGGATTGCTGTTGGGGACCGTGGGAATGGATCCTATTGTAGGGTTTGAGCGCTACACTTTTGACAGCATCAATCTAATGATGGGACTGCCGTTGGTTCCCACGCTGGTGGGAATGCTGTCGACTTCCCAGCTGCTTTTACTGGCGGAGGAGAAGAGCCAGACCATTCTCAAGGTGAACACGGTATCGGGGAAGATCTGTCCTTCCTGGGCGGATCTCAAGCGCCTCAAAGCGGTTTTGATTCGATCTTCGTTGATCGGCATTGTGGTGGGAGCTTTACCCGGCGCAGGCGCCAATATTTCCACTTTCCTTGCTTACGATGATGCGAAAAGAATTTCCAAGCATCCGGAGCAGTTTGGCACGGGAATTGTGGATGGAATTGCAGCGACAGAGTCTTCCAATAACGCCATTACCGGCGGTGCAATGGCAACAATGCTGACCCTCGGCATTCCGGGGAGCAATACCACCGCCATTATGCTCGGCGGATTGATGATTCATGGGCTTCAGCCCGGACCGGGATTTTTTACCGATGCTTCTGGTTCGGCTTACACCTTTATGGCAGGACTTTTGATTGCCAATTTTATCATGCTGGCCATCGGTTTGCTGGCGGTGCGGGCATTCATGCATGTTGTGAAGATCCCCAATAATGTGCTGATTGCGGTGGTTATGGTGATGAGCGTCGTGGGATCTTACGCCATAAATAACAGCATGTTCGATGTGGGTCTGATGCTGGTGTTTGGGGTTATCGGCTATCTGTTGCGGAAAGGAGGCTTTAACGTAGTTCCCATCGTGTTGGGATTGGTACTTGGTCCAATCGCTGAAAAAGGGTTCCGGCGTGCGATTGTTCTTTCGAAAGGGAATTTCTTCGGTTTCTTCATGAGCCGGCCGATTTCGGTTGTTTTGGCGATTGTAACGCTGATTTTCATCGGATGGCCCATTTATAAGTGGATAAAGAGCCAAAAAAACCGCAGCACCGCACAGGCCCAGTAAAGATAAAAGAAAGAGCAGAATAAGAAGAGAGCCAAAAAGAAGGAGGAACAACATGAAAAACCATATGCTGTGTAAATACATTGGGTTAATTTTAACTGTTGTACTGGTTCTTTCAGCCTGTGGCACTGCAAGCAGCCAGCCTTCAAGCGTATCCTCCGCTGAGGGATCCTCACAGGAAGCAGAGGCATCCCTTGATTACCCGAAGCAGAATATTACCTTCATCGTGCCGTATGCCGCCGGAGGGGGAACGGACATTTCGGCCCGTATTCTTCAAACCTATGCCGAGCAGGAGCTTGGGGTCAAGCTGACCATTGTCAATAAACCGGGCGGCGGTGGCGAGCTGGGCTTTACCGAGATTGCAAAGGCCAATCCCGATGGATATACCATCGGCTATCTCAATACCCCTTCCGCCGTTACGGCCTATCTGGATCGGGATGTTCAGTATGATTTTGACAATTCGTTTGAGTACATTTGTACGCAGACTTTGACGCCGCGTCTGATTGCTGTGCAGAAAGATAGCCAATTTGACACCATCGAATCCTTCATTGAATATGCTAAGGCGCATCCCGGCGAACTGACCGTTGCCAATACCGGAATCGGAGGATTTGCCCATGTTACAACGCTGGCGTTGGAACAGACGGCAGGAATTACGCTGACGTCGGTTCCTTTTGATGGAGGTTCTGAGGCGTTGACCGCGCTGATGGGGAAACAGGTGGATGTGGCGCCGCTTTCTTTTGGCGAAGCCAAGAGTGCGGCAGAAAACGGAGAAATCAAGGTGCTGGGGCTTTATACCGAAGAACCCTCCGATACGTTCCCTGGTGTGCAGACCTTCCGTGAAGCGGGTTATGACATCGTGATGGTTGGGATTCAGCCGATTGTTGCTCCCAAAGGAACGCCAAAGGAAATCGTGGACTTTCTGAGCCAAACCTTCGAGAAGGTTTTCGCCAATGAAGAGTATATTGCCAAGATGGATGAGGCAGGAAACATTCCCACCTATATGAATGGTGCTGATACCGAGGCCTTTATCAAGGATAGTCTCGAACAATTCCGTCCGCTGATGGAAATTGTAAAAGAAATGCAGTCGTAAGTCCCGATTGGATGCTCAATGGCACCTCTTTTCTCCAGGCGGCGGATCCCTGCCGCCCGGATGAGGAGGCCGCAGGAAGAATAAGGGGTTCCTGCTGGCGGATATCCGTCTTTGGCATTACCACTTTGGAATGAAATTATTTTGGGAGGGAGCACAATGCAAAATGCAACAGGTAGGATGGCCTGGGAAGGAATTCTGACGCATCCGATGACCGGGCGTGTCACCGAGAAGCCCCGCAAGATCGGAAAGACGGTTTGTTCTGATTTGGGCCTGAGCTTGGAGGAGGCCAAGATGGTCATCTCCAACTGCGCCCCTTATATCGACCGGATCAAATTGGCCTTTGGCACCACCGTCCTCTACAGTGAGGAATACCTGATGGCGAAGATCAAGGCATTTCGCGATGCCGACATCGTCGTCAACACCGGCGGGACCTGCGGCGAGATCGCGATGTATGAAGGCGTATTTGATCGCTGGCTCGAGCATGCCAAATACCTGGGCTTCAACGCGATTGAAGTTTCGGACGGCACCATCAACGTCACCGACAAGGAGCGCTGCGAGATGATCGAGAAGGTGCTCAAGGCCGGTTTTGAGTGCTGCACCGAGGTCGGGAAAAAGATGGAAGAGGCTCAGCTTGAGATGTCCGAGGCGATCCGTCAGATTAAGCGAGATCTGGCCTATGGCGTTTCGACCGTCACCGTCGAATCGCGCGGCTCGGCAAAGGGAGTGGGCGTTTTTGACAAGAACGGCAAGGTCAAAGCCGACGACGTCGAGGCGATTCTCGATGCCGGCATCGATCCTACCCGCCTGACCTGGGAAGCGCCGACCAAGGTTGGTCAGGAATTCTTCATCGCCTACTTCGGCAATAACGTCAATCTCGCCAACGTCCGGGTCAATGAGGTCATCGCCCTTGAAGGCCTGCGCTGCGGGCTGCGCGGCGATACTCTCGATAAGGTGGTCAGAGGCCTTGTCAAGTAACCGGGAGCCGATCAACCTGCCGGCGGATGGTCAGGCCCGGTCCTGCCAGGAATTGCGGGACGAAAAGGACCGGCGGTTCGCCGGGCCGGTGAAGCAAATTCCTCTGTGAGTGGGAACAGCGGTTTTCGCAAAAAAAGGACGCCCCCTGCAAGGGGGCGTCCTTTTTTTACTGCTTTTTATCTGACGAAGGATGGAACATTTTTTCGTGCATATCCAGCATCGACTGGGTAGCGCGATCGAAATCCCTGACCTCTTCGTAGCTGTCGACCAGGTTGCTCTGGACAAGATCGCTGTAGTCGGACGTGGCGCTCTGGGTCTTGGAGTAGACCTTCCGCAGCAGGATCGGGGTGACAATGGCCGTTGTGACAACCATCAGAATAATCGGCACCAGAAAAGCATCGTGCATCAGGCCGCTGGCAATACCTTTATTGGCGACGATCAGCGCAACCTCACCACGGGTGATCATACCGACGCCAATCCGAATCGATTCATCACGGGTATAGCCACAAAGCTTGGCGCCGACACCACAACCGATGACCTTGGTAATAATCGCGATGAGGATCATCAGCACCGAAAGCCAGAGGACCGACAGGTTCATCGTACCGAGGTTGACCTTCAGGCCGATGCTTGCGAAAAAGACAGGGGAAAGAAACATATAGGAAAGGGTCTCGCACCGGGCCGAAACATAGGTGGCACGGGTGGTGTTGGAGATGATCAATCCGGCAATGAAAGCACCGGTGATATCGGCCACCCCGAAAACCGCTTCGGACAGGAAGGCATAAAAGAAGCAGAAGGCCAGCGAAATGACCGCGAACCGCTTGCGGTTCCAGCTGGCCGTCTCCATCCAGCGCTGAATCAGACGGTGGAGGAATCCGCCGGTCAGCAGGCTGATGGCGAAGAAGGCGATCACCTTGCCGATAACCAGCAGCAGGCTGACCGATTCATCGGCCATTCCGGTGATGATGGTCAGCAGGATAAGGCCGAGGATATCGTCGATCAGCGCGGCGCCCAGAATGGCATTGCCCGAGTTGGTCGAGAGTTTACCCATCTCCTTGAGGGCTTCGACGGTGATCGAAACGGAGGTGGCGGTCAGCACGGTGCCGACAAACATATCCTGCAGGAAGTTGCCATCCCCTTCGTGGAAAAAGAAGGCCAGTGCCGTTCCGCCGATAAACGGGACGATGACACCGCACAGTGCAATGAAGAAGGATGCCTTGCCGGAACGCTTGAGCTCACGAATATCGGTCTGCAGGCCGGCTCCGAACATCAGTACAATGACGCCCAGTTCGGCGACGTCGTTGAGGAAGTCACCGGGGGTGACCAGGCCAAGGACACTCGGCCCCAGGATCAGGCCGCCGACCAACGCCCCCACCACCTGGGGAAGATCGACCTTTTTGGAGAGCATAGAAAAGGACTTGGTCACCAACAGAATCAGGGCCACGTCCAGAATAAATCGATAGGATTCCATGTGAATGATAACCTCCCTGAAAAAAGCGGCCGCGCCGCCGGCAGAAGCTCCGCGGACGGAAGCCTTCTTTCGGATGACGCGGGCCCTTTTGATCGTGCCGAAAGTATAGCACCATTGAGGGGAAAAATCAACCGAAATTCTGTATAATTTGTATAATTTATTCCGTCTTACTTTGTGCTAAATGCCAATTGAGCCGTTTTCTTCATAGGATACTGCAGGGCGTTCTTGCAGGTCGAGCAGTACCGCCCGCCAGTGCGGGGAGAGAAGGTCCAGAATCTCCCGGCGCTTTTGGAGGGCGGCGGGCAGCTGCGCTGCAGGCAGCTGAATTCGTGCTGCACCGCCGAAGACTCGCACCCGGAAGTCAGAAAAACCCAGCGAAAACAAAGCCTCTTCACTCTGCTCAATCTGCCGCAGCAGCGAAGCGGTCAGCGGATCACCAGCCGGTACCCGGGTGGCCAGACAGGCGTAGGCCGGTTTGTTCCAGGTAAACAGCCCGGCCTGCCGGGAGAGGGCGCGCAGCTCCGCTTTGCCGATCCCGGAGAGGGCGAGGGGGGAGAGGACCGACAGCTCTCGCAGTGCCCGGATGCCCGGGCGGTCGGTGGGGTCATCGGAGGCATTGGTGCCATCGAGCAGTACCGGGAAACCATCGGCATGCGCCGCCTCCAACAGAGCGGAAAATAGAGCCCGTTTGCAGTGGTAGCAGCGATCAGGGGGGTTGGAGGCGATCTTCGGATTGGCGAGCAGGTCGAGATCGAGCACCGAGAGATCGGCCGAGAGCTCCTGGGCCAGCCGCCGGGCATCGGCCAGCTCAAAGGCCGGCTGAAAGGGCCCGTGAAGATAATAGGCCCGTACCCGGCAGCCGCAGGCTATCGCGGCATAAAGCAGGTAAGCCGAATCGGCGCCGCCGGAAAAGGCGATTGCAGCGGCGGGATGCTCCTCAAAAAAGGAGCGCAGGGCCGGCGGGACAGAGAGCGGATGAGGTGCGGACATGGGGGCCTCCTTTCAGGGCGGGAATCTTTTTTGCGGTTTCGGGGAGGATATGCTATCATCAGCAGAGACGGCCGTTGGCCGGGAAAGGAGCGCAGATGAAGAGACAGCAGCTCGCCCGGATCCTGACACTGGCGCTCTGCCTGGGGATCTGGTGGTTTATCTTTTCCAATTCGATGATGAACGGTGAGGCTTCAACGGTACGAAGCGATGCGGTGACCGGCTGGGTAAACCAGCTTTTGGAGATGCTGGGACTGGGTACGGTCGGATCGTTTCTGATCCGCAAAGTGGCTCACTTTGCAGAATTCGCGGCGCTGGGATGGAGCCTGGCGCTGGCAGCAGACTGCTGGTTTCCTTCGGCGCCCCTGTCGCGCCGAAGCGGACTTGCGGTGTTGGTGGGGGCCGCTTCCGCTGCGGCGGACGAGGGGATTCAGCTGTTTAGTCAGGGACGGTCCGCCCGGCTGACCGATCTGCTGATCGACGGCGCCGGGGTACTGGCCGGACTGCTGGTCCTACGGCTGCTGCAGTGGCTGGTGATACGGCGGCGGCACTCCGCCGGAGAACGCTAGCCTTTTTTGCTGCGCTGCCGGCGGCGGAATTCCAGGGCGGCCTGTTCGTTTTTGTTTTCACCGAAGCGGTAGTAGACGGCATCTTTGAGGGAATCGGGCAGATACTGCTGCTCGACCCAGCCGCCGAAATCGTGCGGATAGCGGTAGCCGATTGCATGCCCCATCTTCTGGGCGCCGCCGTAGTGGCCGTCCCGCAGATGGTCGGGGACCTCACCGCCCCGCCCTTTCCGCAGGTCGTCGAGCGCCGCGTCGATCGCGCAGATGCCGGTGTTGGATTTCGGGGCGGTCGCCACCAGGATGACCGCGTCGGCCAGCGGGATCCTTGCCTCGGGAAGCCCGAGCTGCAGCGCCGAATCGATCGCCGCTTTGACGATCGGAAGAATCTGCGGCCAGGCAAGCCCGACATCCTCCGCCGCACAGACGAGCAGCCGGCGGCAGGCAGACAGCAGATCCCCCGCTTCAAGCAGCCGCGCAAGGTAGTGCAGGGCCGCATTCTCATCCGAACCGCGCAGCGATTTCTGGAAGGCCGAGAGGATGTCGTAATGGGCGTCACCGTCCCGGTCGTAGCGCATCGCCGAGCGCTGGCTGACCTGTCGGGCGGCATCGAGGGTGATCGGATGATCTCCGCCCGACGCGGCACAGAGCGCTTCGACCGCATTGAGGGCCTTGCGGACGTCACCGCCGCAGGACGAAGCGATCGCATCCGCTACCCCGTCCTCAAGGAGATACCGAGTTTCATACAGCGCAGAGGCCTGTGCAAATGCCCGATCGACCGCCCGCCGGATCTCCTGCGGCTCGACGGGGCGGAATTCAAAGACGGTGCAGCGGGACAGGATAGCCCCGTAGACATAGAAATAGGGATTTTCGGTCGTTGAGGCGATCAGGGTAACGCTGCCGTCTTCGATGAACTCGAGCAGCGTCTGCTGCTGCTTCTTGTTGAGGTACTGGATCTCATCGAGGTAGAGCAGGATGCCGTTTCGTCCGGCGAGGGTGTCGCGCGCTTCAAAGACCTCCTTGAGGTCGGCAGTCGAGCAGGTGGTGCCGTTGAGACGGCGCAGCAGCTTGCCGGTTGAGGCGGCAATGATCCGGGCGACGGTCGTTTTTCCCACCCCGGAGGGGCCGTAAAAGATCAAGTTTGGAATCTGTCCGCTTTCGATCAGGCGGCGCAGGACCATTCCTTCGCCGAGCAGGTGCGGCTGTCCGACCACCTCGTCGAGGGTTTTGGGCCGAAGGGCGTCGGCCAGTGGAGTATTCATCGGATGCACCTCCTTTTGTGCTTTTGATTATAACGCGAAACCCGAAGTTTGTCTATTTTGCGATGCAATGGACGAAGAAAAATCCTTCACCTATTAGAAGAAGGGACAAAACCGGGAAGGAGGCACGACGATGAAACGGACGTTTATGGCGATCGCAATGGGATTCCTTTTGCTGACAGGGTGTGCCGCCAAACCTGCAGTGCTGCAGTATGAGCCGCTCCGGGCGGCACAGCCGGCGGCGGGGGTCCCGCTCGATGAAAACGGCGGCACCGACGGAGAGGCAGCGTTTCTGATCGAGCCTTACCGGACCCAAAGTCCAGCTGAGCATCTGTCCTGGATCTGTGCCGGAAAGGAATTTTTTGCCTTGATCCGCGTGACCGATCTGCGGGGCGGACCGGTCGAGGGGCTGACCTGCCGCAGCGGCGAATCGAGCGCCGTGACCGATGCATCGGGCTGCTGTGTCCTGCCGATGCGCCAGGGCGCTTCCCAGCTGCTCTCGGTGGCGAACTGCACGGTGCAAGGGGCCGTGCGGGAGGAGACCCGGTATCTTGTTACCGCCCGCAGCGGCTCGGAGGAGAGCGAACTGCTGCTGTTGTGGAATGGCAGCCTTCCCGAGCCGGTGGGCCTTTCGGTGTGAAGCCTCCGCCCACTCTTGGAAATATTCATGAGATTTTCTGCCTCCGTGTCCTTTTGTGGACGCGGAGGTTTTTCTTGGGACTTTTGCAGGCCGGCGATTTTGCCGGAACAGTTCATCATGAAGTCCTTCTCTGCTTGGGCGCCTTCATTATAGCACAATGTACTTTCCTGCACCATCGCGTCAGGACTGCAGCGGCGAAGCAAGAGGTTACCCGGCATATTTTCGATCTTGCCTGCGGCCTCCGTCATACGGATGGCGACTTTTGCGGAGCGAAAAGGCATAGGATCGACGGCGATAAGGGGACAACAGGCCCCCTCTTCACGAACGACAAAAATGCCCGGACGGCCGATGCGGTCCGGGCATCTTCTTTTGTGCGGAAACGGCCGTCACAATCCGGCGGCCGGATGGTTCTGCGCCCTGTGCAGATAGACAGGCTTCCTCTGTGAACAAACCGGCCGCGGCCATTCAATAGTGGGTGGTGTCCCCGAGCTGCCGCAGCTGTTCGATGATCTTTGCTCCCTCCGGTGAGCGGAAAAACGCCAGTGTAGAAGGGGGAACAAGTTGCTCAAGGGCCGGAAAATCCTCCGCGGCGAGCAGGCGCCGCACGGCCGATGCGCTGATCGGACGGTCCCCCTGAGCCAGACGGGGCAGTATGGTCAGCGCAATCCCGGTCGGACGCAGCCGCTGTGCCATGACATCGTTATAGATGCCGGTCACATGGGAGAACGGCTCCTCCCCAACGAAGCGGCGGGTGATGCGGAGCCGATGGGCGATCCGGCAGAAAACCTCGACATCCAGCGCGGCCTGCATGCGGATCGCTTCGTCGCTGTCCCGCAGGAAGTAGGAGGGAAAGGTCGCCGAAGAAATCAGATAGCTTTCCGTCTGATGCAGAACGACATGGGGAATTCCGGAGACTCCCTCCTGCACCAATCGGTAGCGCACCGGGAAGGGAATGGCAGAACGGTCCTCTGAGACGACGAAGAGGTGCAGCGTTTGGCAGTCCGCCGCGGCCTGCTCCACCAGGTAACGGTGCCCGTTGGTAAACGGATTGGCGTTCATGACAACGGCGCCGCAGGCGGGAGAAGCAGGCGGTGGCGTCTCCCGCTCGAGGCGGGAGAGGTAGCGCTCGAATCCACCCTTTCGATTTTCGAGAAAGACAAGAGAATCTTCCAGCCGGCAGATTTCATAGAAGCCCAGGTCCCGGAAGAAGGGGAGATTTTTTCCTTTGGTATAGACAAACAGATGGAAAATTTGCCGCTGTGCCAGTTCCGAGACGAGGTGGGAGACAACGGTGTTGAGCAGTCCCAGCCCCTGGTAATCCTGTCCGACGGCGAGACAGCGCAGCGTATTGCCGAAGAAGGATCCGGTCGCGGCCAGGCGCGGCCCATCGTAGAGCCCTACCGTGTATTCCAGATGGGGGTCCAGGCGGATATTCTGCTGATGAAGCAGGGCGACGAGCTGTTGCTGTGCGGCGGTTTCGCCGGGCAGAATGCGGTGAAGCTGATAATCCATCGATGGTTCTTCCTTTCTCAACACAGGGAGGTTATCGCAGGCCGAGGCGGTTCATCCGCCGCCAGAGGGTCGAGCGGTTGATGCCCAGCAGGGCAGCGGCCTGGCCCAGATTTCCGTCCGTCTGCTCGAGGGCCCGGGTGATCTCCCGGATTTGCCGCTGGTGCTGAAAGCCGACCGCCGCGACGGTATTTTTTTGTGTCCCGACGCCCGAAAGATCCAGCAGCTGCAGAAGCTGAGCCCGGGTTACCGAAGGACCCTGGGCGGTGGTCAGAATCCGCTCGGCGAGGTTTCTCACCTCCCGCACGTTTCCGGGCCATCGGTAGGCGGCCAGCAGGGCGGCGGCGGAACGTTCTATCGAAAAGGGGACGCCATAATCCGATTGCGCTGTGTTGAGCAGCGTGAGCAGGATCTGCTGGGCGTCGCTCCCGCGCTCCCGCAGCGGAGGCAGGGTGATGCCCAGCACGTTGATGCGGTAGTACAGGTCCTCCCGGAACTTTCCTTCGTTAACCAGACGGCGGATGTCCCGGTTGGTGGCGGCGATGATCCGCACATCCACCGGAATGATCTTGAGGCTGCCCAGCCGGATGACATACTTCTCCTGGATGACCCGCAGCAGACTGGCCTGGCTTTGATAGCTCATCTCCGAGATCTCATCGAGGAAGAGGGTGCCGCCGTGAGCGGTTTCAAACAGTCCCGCTTTTCCTTTGCGGGTAGCGCCGGTAAAGGCCCCTTCGACATACCCGAACAGCTCACTTTCCAGCAGGTTGGGGGGCAATGCGCCGCAGTTGACCGCGACAAAAGCGCCTTTGCTGCGCCGGCTGGCATTGTGGATGCTCTGGGCGAAAAGTTCCTTTCCGGTTCCGGTTTCCCCTGTCAACAGGATGTTGGCCTCGGTTTTGGCATAGCTGAGGCCGGCTCGAATCGCCTCCTGCATCGCCGGGCTGTCTCCGGCAATGTCGGAGAAACGGTATCGCGCCAGATACCCCCGCTGGCTGTAGTAGGCTGCCTTTCGAATCGAATGCTCCATCGAGGAGATCTGCTTGGGTTCGTGCAGGGTGTAGATGACGCCATAGGATTTCCCTTTGGTCATAACCGGAACGCGGGTCACCACCAACTGTTCTGCACCGACCGTGATGACGCTTCCCGTCTCGTCCGCAGCACGGAAGACCGAAACATCAAGGCCGATCCGTGCCAGCGCGGCCGAGAGGGAAAGGCCCTCCACCTGGCTGCGGAGCAGCCCCAGCATTCGCCCGGCGTTGGGATTGAGGGTCAGAACCGTTTCATCGGGATCGACCGAGATGACCCCCTCGGTAATATTGTTGATCAGCTGTTCGATAAAGCCCAGCCGCTGGGCCTCGATTTCGATGGCCTCCTGAATCTGCCGGATCTCATGCATGGCGCGGGACATGCTCTCCGGGCCGAGGGTCACCATCCGCGTGGGGACCCCCAGCTCACGGGCGGCTTTGCAGGTGATGGCGCCGCCGACCACATATTCGGTCCCGCGGGATACCGCCTCAAGGATTGTCTCGCGCAGGCGGGAAAAGGGGATTCTCATGTAGCCGAAGATCCGGATCTGATAGAGCTTCTCGAACATCTCCAACCCGATGATATCCGCGTTATTGGTGATGACGGCAATGGTTTTTCCGCTGAAGTTGGTGTGACCCAGCGAACGGATGATATCATATCCGGTGATCGGGATTTCCACAACATGGATATCAGGCATCCCATTGCGGATGGTCACGGCAGTGTTGCCCCGGCCGGCGATGATTTCGATTCCCTCCCGAAGCTTTTCCCTGGCGATCTTCATCGGATCATAGGGGTCAGCCGAAGCAAATTCCACCTCAGGATAGAGGGTCTGATAATACTGTCGCTGGTCGTCAGTCATCGAGTCGTTGGGAATCAGGAACAGAATTTTTTTCGGCATAGGTAGCCCTCATTGACGGAATATTTTTTCCATTATATCATTTTTTTCGGAAACGGCCGGTCCGGTCCGTAAAGTTTTCGTCAAGCTTTTTTCGCTTTACCACGGAAAAAGCAGCTTCAAATTCGCCTTATTTCCGAAACTGCAGCCCTGCTGCAAATGGCTGCAAATAAAAACGGAGTGAATAGCAACATATTGCGACAGAACAGCAATATTTCCCCGTCTGGTCCGCGTCACACGATGCCGCACCAGCCCGGTTCGGTGAGAGAAGAGGCCCGAACGGGCTAAAAATGTTAAGAAATAATCAAAATCGCCCTCAAAATGCTGCTGGCATACAAAATGCTTTTTATTAGGGCGTGCGGAATGGAGCCGCATGCGCGCTGCGTGCTCCGACACCGCGGGGACGATTCCCCCGGCCGCGCAGGGGGAACGCCGTCCGCGGAGGACAGTCTCCCAAAGAGAAAATAAGGAGGCTTTGAAATGGGAATTGGTATCGGCGTAT